>JAFPPJ010000050.1 GCA_017410745.1 Oscillospiraceae bacterium | reverse complement strand
GCCGTCCACCTGATAGGTCAGTATGCACACATGATGGCCGAGACGGTTGAACTGTGCTGCGATGGGCCACCCTTCCGTAAGGTTCCATACATTGACGAAGCCGCCGCCGGGTATAAGCAGTATGAACGGACGTTCATCCGCCCCCTCCTCCTCCGAAGGGAGCCATACTATATTAGTGCCGCTGCGTGCGGGACACTCTTGTATCTCAGCCTCGCTGTACAGCGGATAATACCAGCTGTCCGTATCCGCCGCCTTATACAGGCGTACAAATCCCGCATCAAGATCGCCGGAGAATATCCGCTTCTCTCTTATCTCCGAAAGGGTCTTGTCCCAGAAGTCCTCGCCCGAAAGATCCCAGTTCCTCACAGCTTCCTTTGCGATCCTTGCTATGCGCTTATCACTGAGCATCTCGCCCAGTGTACGGTTTTCGTACATATCACGACCTCCTTATGTCAGTCAAAATATCCTTCTTTTATTAGCAGCTCGAGCACGCCAGCCTCTCGTTCAAACATTTCCTTGTCATAGGGTGTATCACCCACAGCACGGTTCTTATCTATTGCTATGCGGGGGTCTGTGAATTCGAGGGTGAAGCGCTCCTTCTCCTCGTAGCTGTCGAGCTTCTGCGGGAGAATATCATCGGATGCGCTGCATATATAGTAAAAGTTGTCCTGTATGAAGCGCTCCGTCGGATCCTTGCCGCTTCTCTTGGCACGGTGTACACATCCGTACTCTTTAACGCTGTCGGGCAGCACGGCAAGACCCGCCTCCTCGCGGGTCTCGCGTATCACGGCAGCTATGGGGTCTTCACCCTTTTCGATGCCGCCGCCCGGAAATTTGTAGTAATCATACAGCAGGCTGTGTACCATCGCGATCTTCCCGTCACGGATGATCACCGCCCTTGCGGAATTGCGAACGAACTCCTTCACGCATCCGCCGTGCTCCTTCCTGTCCATATCAAAAAGCAATCTCATTGATCCTGCCGCCTTAACATCGATCTCATGTTCATCCACGCTGTTTCATCCGTATGTCTGCTGCCGGCAATTCTGCATTATGCACTCTGCCTTATGCATTCATAATTTTCATGTATTCCTCATAGCTGATAAATTCGCCGCCCATGCTCTCAAGATGGTCGGTGTGGAACTGACAGTCTATGAATTTCCCGCCCACATCCGCAAGCAGCCTTGCAAGACCTATGAGTGCGAGCTTTGAGCCGTTCTCCATATCGGTGAACATACTTTCACCGAAGAAGCACCTGCCTATCGCCACGCCGTACAGACCGCCCGCAAGCTGTCCGTCTATATAGCTCTCCACGCTTGCGGCAAAGCCCTCACGGTGAAGGCGGCAGTAGGCCTCCTCCATATCATCGTTTATCCATGTGCCCTCACTGGCCTCACGCTTGAGGCGGCACCTGTGCATGGTATCGGCAAAGTCCCTGTTGACGGCGGTGCGTATCTCATGGCGGCGCATGAACTTCCTCATGGAATGTGATATATGTATTCGCTCGGGGCGTATGATATACCTCTCATGCGGACACCACCACAGCACGGGCGGCTCGTTATACCACGGGAAGATGCCGTTCTCATATGCCAGCAGCAGCCGCTCTGTGCGCAAATCGCCGCCCACGGCCAGCAGCCCGTCCTCCTCGGCAAGCGTGGGGTCGGGGAATACCACCGGCTCGTCGTCTATCGCAAATACAGGCATCAGCTCTCTATCTCCGCGGTGAAGCTGCCGTCTGCGGCAGAAAGCATTATCCTGCCGCCGTTTTTCAGTCTGCCGAAGAGTATCTCATCCACGAACAGCGGCTTTATCTCATTTCGTATCACACGGTCGGCTTCTCTTGCGCCGTACTCGGAGGTTATGCCCTTTTCCCTGATAAGGTCGGTGGCTGCCTTGTCGAAAGCAAGGGTGATATGCTTCCTTTCAAGCTGTTCGGAAAGCTCCCGCAGCTTCTTGGCTATGACCCTGTCCGCCATATCCTCATCCATGCCGTTGAACACGACTATCCTGTCAAGACGGTTGCGGAACTCCGGCTGGAATATCCGCTTGACCTCCTCCATGACCGCACTGCTGTCACGGCTAACGCTCTCAAAGCCTATCACGCTCTTGCCTATGCGGTTGGCTCCCGCATTGGATGTCATGATGACTATGACGCTGCTGAAATCCGCCTTGCGCCCCTGATTGTCCGTAAGGGTGGCATAGTCCATTATCTGCAGCAGTATATTGTATATATCGGGATGTGCCTTCTCTATCTCGTCGAGGAGCAGCACGCAGGAGGGATTCTTCCGTATCTCCTCGGTGAGCAGGCCGCCTTCCTCATAGCCCACATAGCCTGCGGGGGAGCCTATCAGCTTTGCGACGGCATGCTTCTCCTCGTATTCGCTCATATCAAAGCGCACGAGCTTGAGCCCCAGCTCGGATGCGAGCTGCTTTGCTATCTCGGTCTTGCCCACGCCCGTAGGGCCTACAAACAGCAGGGATGCGAGGGGCTTGTTCTCATCGAGCAGCCCCGCCTTGGAGAACTTTATCGCATTGACCGACTGCGCTATGGCTTCATCCTGCCCGAATATTTTGCTCTTGAGATCATCCTCGAGCTTCTCGAGCCCGGAAAGATCCTCCGTTTCCACGGTCTCTATCGGCACGCGGCATATCTTGGTCAGCACGGTATTTATGACATCCTTGTCCACCGTCTGTATCTTTGCATCTGTGGGATGCATCTTCCTGTATGCTCCCGCCTCGTCTATGATGTCGATGGCCTTGTCGGGGAGATACCTCTCGCTGATATGCCTGCTCATATCCACCGCATAGCCCAGCACGCCCTCTGCGTACTTCACGCCGTGGAAGCTCTCATAGCGGCTCTTGAGCCCCTCGAGTATCTTCACGCATTCCTCGGATGTGGGCTCCTTTATCTCTACGTTCTGGAAGCGTCTGACCAGGCTCTTGTGCTTCTCGAAATGCTTCTTGTAGTCCTCATAGGTGGTAGCGCCTATGAACCTGATATGTCCGTCGGTGAGATACCCTTTGAGCATATTCGCCGCATCGAATGAGCTTTCGCCCACTGCGCCCGCGCCTGCGATATTGTGTATCTCATCTATATATATTATAGGCTTCTTTTCCTTGCCGATATCAGCGAGCATCTTCTTGAAGCGCTTCTCGAACTCGCCCCTGTACTGTGAGCCTGCGAGCATAGACCCGAGATCCATCGTGAATACCTTGCTGCCCTTGAGCGGGTCGGGCACATCGCCCTTGACTATCTTCATCACAAGGCCGTAGGTGAGGGCTGTCTTGCCCACGCCCGGCTCGCCTATATGGAGCGGATTGTTCTTATCCCTGCGGCAGAGTATCTGTATGGTGCGCTCGAGCTCC
This sequence comes from Oscillospiraceae bacterium, assembly GCA_017410745.1. Taxonomy (GTDB): domain Bacteria; phylum Bacillota; class Clostridia; order Oscillospirales; family Ruminococcaceae; genus Huintestinicola. The sequence continues at coordinate 4,650 of JAFPPJ010000050.1, read as the reverse complement.
TCCTCCCTGCCTATAAGGGGATTCACGTCGCGCAGGGTATCATTGAGACACACTGCATGGTCGTACTTCTTCTTTTCGGGACGGACTTCGGTCACTGTCTCATCGGCATCCTGCTTCTCGCTGATGGAGCCGTCCGCTATCTGTGCCATATTGCTCAGCAGCTCCGCTTCCTCTATCTCCTGCTTCTGCATGAAGTAGACCGCATACAGGTCGTCAAGCTGCCACATACCATGTATGATATGACTGATACTGACCTCATTGCTGCCGCTGTTCGATGCGCTCCTTGCGGCATAGGAAAAGGCGGCGCTCATGCCTGTGGAGAATTCGGGCGCTTTTGTGGTCTTCTCGCCGTAATACGATATATACTTTTCAAGGTCGGAGCGCAGCACGTTCACATCGCCGCCCGAACAGCCGAAGGCCGTCGAGAAGCATATATCATCGCATATGAACAGCAGCACTATCTCCGGTGTTATAAGCTCATACTTGTTTTTCTTGGCATATCCTGCCGCGGCAGTAAGAACTGCATTTACTTCCTTCGTCAGTTCCATGTCATGACTCCTCTACAAGCATCCTGAACGGATATCCCTTTTCCCTTGCTCTCTTCATGGCGGTCTGTGTCTTTGTCACGGCTATATCCTTAGGATACACGCCTATGACCGCCCTGCCCTTCTTATGTACGCTGAGCATGAGCTCCTCTGCGGTCTGCGGATCCTTATGGAATATCTCAACGAGCACTTCCACGACAAAATCCATAGTGGTAAAGTCGTCGTTGAGCATGATAACGTTATACATACGGGGATGTCTGACATTTATGTCAGTCCTCTCCTTGAAGCTGTTCTTTGGCATAGGTATGTTCACTTCCTCGTTCTGCTGAGGATATCTGAATATATCCCCATTGTATAATAACATATATTACGGAAAATTGCAAGATATACGGAAAATATTTATGATATGTATGACCGTCCCTATGATCGCCTGTTGCCGATCCAAGTATATTAAAGTTACATTAAAATGTGTCGTAGGCCTTGACAAATTCAGAAAAAGGGAGTATAATATAGTATAGATGTTCCTTATCGCCTGACGGATACCCGTCTGACGATAAATGCAGGAGTCAATATCGCACAGATATCGGCGGGGCAAAGTCCCTTTGTGCATTTTCATAATAACGCCCGCAGACCGTCCCATATATTTGTCTATGATATGGATTGACAGGTTAACGCACGTTATGTTATTATACGGACAAGGATACTTTCATAGGATGTGATAAAATGGCAGAAGGTTCTACCAGAGAAAGGCTGCTTTCCGCGGCACTCGATCTTTTCTCCGTCAAGGGATACGATGCGTCGAGCGTGGACGAGATAGCCGAATCCATAGGCATAAAGGGACCTAATATATACAAATACTTCAAGGGCAAGCAGGGTCTGTACGACGAGCTCATGCGCACCTGCAAAGAGGGATATTACAAATCCATGGGCATAGAGGCAAGGAGCAGGATAAAGATAACCTCTGGCGCTGAGCTCAAGGAACTGAGCATGAAGCAGATACACTTCACCCTCACCAACGACACCGTGAAGAAGCTGCGCAAGATGCTGAACATAGAGCAGTACCGCAGCGAAGAGATGTCGCACCTCACCACATATTTCCAGTACGGCAATCTGCTGGATCTGTACTCCAACATATTCAGAAAGCTTATCGACCGGGGCGTGATGCTGCCCGGCGACCCCGAGCTGCTCGGTCTGGAATACATAGCGCCCACCGCGCTGCTGATACAGGTATGCGACAGAGAGCCCGAAAAGCTGGCAGAGGTGCTTGACAAGTCGGAAAAGCTCATCGACTTATTCATAGAAAAGAATTTCGTACCGACGGAGGAGCAATGAACGATACATTGCGGGAATATCTCAGCTACGGGAAGCTCATCATCCCAATGCTGAAAGTGCGCCGTGAGATAACTCCCGAAAAGGTGCAGTGGGGTGAAAAGGATCAGTTCTTCAGCCTGTTCGGCACAGGCAGTGATACACTGGTCATATACATCAACGGCGGCGGCTGGAGGAGCAACTCCCCCGATAATCATTTCTTCATAGGTCAGGCCATCGCAAAGGCGGGCAATGACTGCGCGATGCTCTGCTACCGCAAAGTGCCCGCATATTCCTATGAGGAGATAGCCGATGACATATTCAAGGGATATATGCATCTGCAGGATCATCTGAAAGCATCGGGCAGAGCATATGACAAGGTCATAGTGATGGGGGCATCCGCAGGCGCACATCTCGCGGCGGTGCTGTGCTTTGATGAGCGGAAGAAAAGGGAATACGGCATATCCGACACAGAGATAGACAGGCTCGTACTGATGGCCGCTCCCCTGTGCTTTGATCCGCCCATGACAGGGGCTATGCGCTCACTTCTCACCGCGCTGTTTGCCTCAAAGGACAGAGCACACTGGAAGAAGGGCGAGCCATACTCGCTGATGTACAGCATCCCGTGTCTTGACATACACATCATACAAAGCAGGCATGACGGACTTGTGGGATATGAGCAGGCGGAAATGTTCGCGGAAAAGGCGGAGAGCCTCGGCATGAGCGCACAGCTCCATGAGGTGACCGACTCATGGGACACCCATTCCGCATACTGCGTGGGCTCATTCCTGCTCGACAGGGAACGTTCCTCCACCCTTGACCGCACGCTGAACATCATCTCTATGAACAGGTGATAATATGGAAATACGATATATAGACAAAAACGACGATCCTTTCGAAATAAGCGATATATACGAGCAGAGCTGGAAATACGCCTACAAGGGCATCATCCCGCAGGAATATCTTGACAGCATACCTCGGGGCAGGTGGGTAAACGGCATAGGAAAGCCCGGAAATACCGATCTTGTAATGGAGGATAACGGCAGGCTCATAGGCACTTCCCGCATATGTGCATCACGATGGGAAAGATACAAGGACTTCGGAGAGATAGTATCCATATACCTTCTGCCGGGATACATCGGCAAGGGCTATGGGCGTATGCTTATGGAGCGATGCACAGCGGAGCTGCTCAGCAGCGGCTATGACAGGCTGATGCTGTGGGTGCTTGAAGGCAACACGCGGGCAAGGCGCTTCTATGAGAAGGCGGGCTTTGTCTGCACGGATGAATACCTTGATGACAATATCGGCGGCAAGGCTCTGAGAGAGGTCATGTATATCATGGACACCCGCAGAAATTAACATGATGACCGGAGGCAATATGATGGCCAACGCATTAATAGTAATATTTTCCTTTATATGCACCATCGCCAATCTGTACTTCATCGCGCAGTGGCGAAAGGACGAGCATCACAGCCGTGATGTGATACTGCAGAACATAATGGGACTGCCGTTTCTCATCGTGGTCGCGGGAGGCATACTATTCATATCGCCCACAGATGAGCCCTCACTGGGGCTGTGGCTGGTGATCGTGGCGGCATTGCTGCTGCCCACGGCGATAGGATATCTTTACTACGGGATAATAAAGCCTTGTCTGAAGCTCATGAACAACACAAAAGACCCGCAGCCGAGGCTTTACTGGATAAACATAGGCGTACTGCTGGCTGAAGCAGTACTCACTCCTCTCTTTTTGAGACTTCGCTGACATACAGGGAAAGGGATATTATGAAGAAGTTCGTATACAAGGATCGTGCCGCAATGAAGCGCATGTACAGCTTCTACGACAAGGCTATGGCATCTCTCGGGATAGAATACAGGGAAGAATACATAGACACATCCTTCGGCACTACGCATGTGATCATCGCAGGCGATGAGAGCAAGCCAAAGCTGTTCACGGTACACGGCGGCAACGGCTGCACTCCCATCAATCTGCAGCTGTTCCTCCCGCTGCTCAAGGACTACTGCATCATCGCTCCCGACGTGATAGGCATGCCCGGTAAGAGCGCACCATACCGGTTGCTGAACACCTACAGCCGCGATTTCGGCAAATGGCTCAATGAACTGCTCGGGCTGATGGGGATAAAGAAGATACCCTTTGTGGTGTCCTCATACAGCAGTGCTATGCTGCTCTCCCTTGCAGAAGTCGCACCCTCGCGCATAGAGAAGGCGGCACTCGTAGTGCCCTCGGGCTTTGCACACGGGCCGCTGATACCCATAATGCGGACGATGTTCATACCCATGCTCAGATACTACTTTGCACCGTCGGAGAAGTCGCTCGACGGCATACTATCCGTAATGTCGAGCCGCAATGATGCGCTCATGAGGGAGTTCTTCGACCTGATGATGTCCTCCTACAAGATGGAGATGCGCCCGCCCAGGGAGTTTTCGCGTCTCGAGCTCAGGGACTTCCGCGCTCCCGTGATAGTTTTCGCATCCGACGAGGATGTGTTCTTCCCTGCGGACAGGGTATTCCCTCGGGCACGCAGACTGCTGAGGCTAAGACCCGTATGCTGCCGCATCAGATGCAGGCATCTACCCTCTAACAAGACTATGAGATATGTGTGCATGAAGATACACGACTTTTTCAGCGATACATGAGACGGGAACAGGAGATAGATATGGACAAACTGCGCAGGATATCCGGCATACTGGATATCATAGTATTTGCTGCCGCCACATTTGCCATAGCAGGGGTATTCTATGAGGGAATGACCCTGAAATGGTACGACATTGTAGGGAT
>JAFPPJ010000049.1 GCA_017410745.1 Oscillospiraceae bacterium | reverse complement strand
TGGATCGCCGAATACAAGGAACATCCCGTGTTCCCGTACATATTTACCTTGTGGCTGTACGCCACCGACGGCAAGGTAGACGGCATTGATGGTACAGTTGACATGGACGTGAGCCTTGTGGACTATTCAAAGGAACGGCGGTAATGTCGTCCCCTCTCATACGAGAGGGGATTTTGTTATCGTAGGTCGGATATACATATGATAGCAGAAATCCCGATACAGCAACCGAGTCTTCTGATGCCGCTGGTATACCGTATTCATTGACATAACTGCCATTATCCGCCGCAGGAAACAATGGCTGTTACTGAGTATATACACTATCATCTCTTTTAAACTTCTGTGAACATTGTTTTACACATATTGACTGTATCGTAAAAGTATAGTATAATATACTCTGTATGCGGAATACGGATTTTCATCGTAAATTCGCGTGTTTATCACAATTGTGATGTACAATGGAAAGTGAACTTGATCGTAGATTTTTAAAGATCAATGCTCCTTTGGACAGCATGTCCTCGCGTGAGCATAGACTTGGGGTTGAATACATGACGATATATCTAAGCGGGTTTATGGGATGCGGCAAGACTACCGTCGGCAAGCTGCTTGCGGAAAGGCTTTCCCTCACATATACCGACCTTGACAGCTTTATAGTCCAGTGCGAGCGTATGAGCATCGCCCGCATATTTGCGGATATGGGCGAAGCATACTTCCGCAGCAGGGAGACACAGGCGCTCAAAGCGCTCGGCGACCTGGGCGGTATAATAGCCTGCGGCGGCGGCGCGATGCTGTCGGAGGAGAATGCACACATTGCTCGCAGCATAGGCAAGGCAGTCTTCATAGATACGCCGTTCGATATATGCTACAGCCGCATAGAAGGGGATACGTCGCGCCCTGTGGTGGTGGCTAATACAAGGCAGTCGCTCAAGGATATATACGATGCAAGATACCCGCTGTATCTCGAGCATTCGGATATAAGGATAGACGGCAGCGGTTCTCCCGATAAGATAGCAGATGATATAATCACAGCATTAAAAGAGGTTAAGTGAATGAATATATATACGCTCGGTGTGGATGTAGGCTCAACTACTGTAAAGACGGTGATACTTGACGGTGATAAGATAGTATATTCCAAGTATCAGAGGCATTTTTCCAAGGTAAGGGAGACCACTGCGGATCAGATCCGTGAGATCTCCGAAAAATTCCCCGATTCCAAGTTCAAGGTATCTATAACCGGTTCAGCGGGTCTCGGCCTTGCCAATGCCGCAGGTCTGCCCTTCGTGCAGGAGGTGCACAGCGCATTCATATCCGTCAAGAAGGACTATCCCGATGCGGATTGTGTCATAGAGCTCGGCGGTGAGGATGCCAAGCTGATATTCCTCACAGGCGGCGTTGAACAGCGAATGAACGGTTCATGCGCAGGCGGCACCGGCGCATTCATAGACCAGATGGCGACTCTTCTCGGTATATCCGTGAATGAGATGGATGAGCTTTCGAGCCACGCAGAGAAGCGTTATCCTATCGCATCGAGATGCGGCGTGTTCGCCAAGTCCGATATACAGCCCCTTATTAATCAGGGCGCACGCCGTGAAGATATAGCTGCATCCATATTCCAGGCAGTTGTCGATCAGACCGTTGCAGGCCTTGCACAGGGACGTGAGATACAGGGCAAGGTGCTTTTCCTCGGCGGCCCGCTCTCCTTTATAAGAGGACTTCGCCGTGCATTTGTGGAAACGCTGCGCCTTGACGACAAGCATGCGGTATTCCCCGAGAATGCACAGTGCTTCATGGCATACGGCAGCGCACTGTATGCACAGCAGGCAGTAGAAAGGACATTCACTGCCGACGAAATGATATCCATGATAGAGAATGCTCCCGTAAGTGATGCGATCATCACGGGCAAGCGCCTCTTTGAGACAAAGGAAGAGTACGAGAGCTTCAAGAAGAGCCACGCAAAGTATGATCTCCCCAAGGTGGATATAAGCACCTATTCGGGCGATGCATATCTCGGCATAGATGCAGGCTCCACCACCACCAAGCTGGTACTCATCACTCCCGACGGCAAGCTGATCTACAGCCATTATCAGCCTAATAAGGGTCAGCCCATCGGCGTTATCACAGAGCAGCTCACAAAGATATACTCACTTATCGGCGACAGGATCACCATACGCTCCTCCGCTGTCACCGGCTACGGTGAAGAGCTTATCAAGGCAGGTGCGGGCATAGACTACGGTCTGGTCGAGACGGTAGCGCACTATAAGGCAGCATCCTTCTTCTGCCCAGATGTAGATTTCATCATCGACATCGGCGGACAGGATATGAAGTGCTTCAAGATAAAGAACCACGCAATAGACAGCATCATGCTCAATGAAGCATGTTCATCGGGCTGCGGCTCGTTCATACAGACCTTTGCGGAAGCGCTCGGGTATAATATCGCAGAATTTGCAGAGCTCGGCCTCTTTGCTGAGCGCCCTGTTGACCTCGGCTCGCGCTGCACGGTGTTCATGAACAGCTCCGTAAAGCAGGCGCAGAAGGACGGCGCATCGGTAGAGGATATATCCGCCGGTCTGTCCTCCTCCATCATAAAGAACGCGATATACAAGGTAATACGAGCAAACTCAGCAGATGAGCTCGGCCGCAATATCGTGGTGCAGGGCGGTACATTCCTCAATGATGCCGTGCTCCGCGCATTCGAGCTTGAGATAGGCCATGAGGTGCTCCGTCCCGCAGTTGCAGGACTTATGGGTGCGCTCGGTGCAGCGCTCTACTCCATAGATGCGTCCAAGGCAGACGGCAAGGAGAAGTCTGACATCATCACTCCCGAAGCGCTGTCCACCTTCTCATATACATCCAAGCAGATAAAGTGCGGCAGATGCACTGCCAACTGTCAGCTCAACCTTGTCACATTCTCCGGCGGCAGGAAGTTCATCAGCGGCAATAAGTGCGAAAAGGGAGCGGGAATAAAGCAGACCGTAAAGGCTCCGTCCCTCTATGAATACAAGTATGAGAAGCTCCTTGAGATAGCAAAGCAGCCCGATCCCGCATCTCCGAAGGCTGTCATAGGCATACCCTTTGTGCTCAGCTTCTATGAGCAGCTTCCTTTCTGGAAGACGATGCTCAATGAGCTTGGATTTGCCGTAAAGGTATCATCCGAGAGCACAAGAAAGACCTATTTCAAGGGTCAGCACACCATCCCCTCGGATACCGTGTGCTATCCTGCAAAGCTTGCTCACGGTCATATCATCGACCTTCTCGAGCAGGGAGTCGATATCATATTCTATCCCTGTGAGACATACAATGTGGATGAGAAGAAGGGAGACAACAACTATAACTGTCCTGTTGTAGCGTATTATCCCGAGCTTCTCAAGGCAAATATCCCCGAACTCAATGCGGATAATTTCTATATGCCCTATATGAATATCAACCTCAGAAGGCATATGGTGCAGTCAATGTGTGACACCTTCAAGAAATTCGGCCTAAAGAAGCGTGACGTGGGAGAGGCGTGGAAGAAGGGCATAGCTGCACTTGAAGCATACCGCAAGGATATCGTAGAGAACAGCGAGCGCATAATAAAGCAGGCCCGCGAAATGAAGGTGCCCATAATAGTACTTTCGGGCAGACCCTATCATCTCGATCCCGAGATAAATCACGGCATACATAAGCTGATAACCTCTCTCGGCATGGCGGTAGTCACCGAGGACAGCGTGTGCGACCTCGCAGACACTCCTAATCTTCATGTGTTCAACCAGTGGACATACCATTCAAGACTTTACCGTGCGGCACAGTATGTCACTACACAGGATGATATGGAGCTCGTACAGCTCGTATCCTTCGGATGCGGCATAGATGCCATAACCACCGATGAGGTGCGCTCCATCCTCGAAGAAAAGGATAAGTTCTATACCCAGTTAAAGATAGACGAGATAAGCAATCTCGGCGCAGTAAAGATAAGGCTTCGATCCCTTGAAGCTGCTATCAAGGGCAAGAAGGGCTGAAAAAAGCGTGTTGCGAATTTGCAACACGCCTTGATTTTTTGTTTATTTATCGCCTTGATGTCTGTGTTTGCCTGTAAGATACATCGTCAGAAATACGATGAAAAGTCCTATGCTCTGCTGTCCGAAGCCGAATACACCGTTTACAAAAGCTGTCTGCGGCAGCAGCTTTGAGAGTATGATGCATCCGACCATGAGTATAAACGGATTTATCAGACACATACGCCTTTGCATTATCTCTCCTTTGAATGCCGATACGAACATCATCACGGTCATACCTGCATATCCTATGGCTGCGGGTATAGATACGATGATAAACACTTTGAACAATTCCAGCGAGAACTCTTTTGCGCCTGCATATCCCACAGCGGAAAGCCTGTTATATACATATGCCGCTATCGCAAAAACATTATGATACAGTGTCCCTGCGGCAGTGAAAACGAATGAGGAGAGCAAAAACGGATGGGCAAGCCTGCTGTCTGCATCCTTCATCCGCATATATATTGCGTAGAAGCCCGCAAACATCAGCATGAGTGAAATGACTCCATAATAATTTCATTACTTTTTGATATATTATGGATTCTTAAATATAATTCAATATGGACTCACGGTGAAGAAACTAGTGAATTATGGCAATCTTTATCTGCTGTTCATAATAC
>JAFPPJ010000048.1 GCA_017410745.1 Oscillospiraceae bacterium | reverse complement strand
GAGGACTTTGATGCAGCAGATGCCATCGATCTTTTTTCCGCAGCAGTCCGTGGTTTTCTCACCTGCAGCCTGTGCCCCTGTGCAGCAGCAGGATGCTTCTGCCTTTGTTTCTTCCTTTTTCTTTCCAAACAGCGCCATGATCGTTTCCTCCTAAATGATATAGTTTTGAATGATATTGAAGAAATATCCCGCAAGGATTATACCGCCGGTACATATCCCGATGAATATTCCCAGCAGCTTAGGCTTTATCGCCTTTTTCAGCATTATCACAGACGGCAGCGAAAGCGTGATAACTCCCATGAGAAAAGCTATGACCACCCCCAGCTTTGCACCCTTTGCGACAAGTGCTTCCGCAATAGGTATACAGCCGAAGATATCCGCATACATAGGGATGCCGCATACCGCTGCTATAACAACACCGAAAGGATCACCCGTGCCAAGTACTTTAATGATCCATTCCCCGGGTATATAGTTGTGTATCACCGCACCGATACCCACGCCGACAATGACGTACAGGAATACCTTTTTCACCGTCACTGCCACCTGCTGCCACGAGTATTCAAGCCTGTCACATCCTGACATCTTATTCTGCGGAGCATCAACGCTCCTGCCATTCCTGATAAACTCCTCCACCTCACTTTCAAGGTGCAGCTTTTCGATCATCGTCCCGCCTGCCACTGCGATAACAAGGCCGAGGATGACATAGATCACAGCAACCTTCCATCCGAATATGCTCATCAGCAGGATAAGAGAGCCCAGATCCACCATGGGTGATGAGATCAGGAACGAGAATGTCACCCCAAGAGGAAGCCCTGCACTTGTGAAGCCCATGAACAGCGGTATGGAGGAGCAGGAACAAAACGGCGTTACAGTGCCCAGCAAGGCCGCTATACAGTTTGCTCCGATGCCATGGAGCCCCCCGAGTATCTTCTTTGTCCTCTCCGGCGGGAAAAAGCTCTGTATATATGATATCACAAATATCAGTACTCCAAGGAGTATCATGATCTTGATAACATCATAGACGAAAAACTGCACACTCCCGCCGAACTTACTGTCTGTATCCAGACCGCAGGCATTCAGGACCGAACCTATCAGCCTGTTCAGCCACTTCATTCCGAGCAGCTCATCCTGGATAAGATCCCATATCTCCATATCTTTTCTCCCATCGACACATTGTCATATATCTATGTTTGCTGCATTTTAATAGCCGTAGTACATACGGCTGTGGTTTATTCATTGAGGAGCTTCCCGACAATAAGGGCAGCGCTCTCAACAAGTTTCGGACATATATCCGCAAACAGACCATTAGCCCTTGCGTATGCCTTGCCCTCCGGTGTGGCAATATCGCAGTCCAGCAGCTCACGACAGATATACGAACCATTCTTCTCGGCAAATTCATCAAGGAACCGCACTGCATAATTGTTGGCTCTTTCCTTGCTATCGTAGTCGCCGTCCTTACACATGCCGTATTTTAACCCCAGAGCCATAAGAGCACCTGTACATGCACCGCATACCTCAGCCTTGCACATACCTCCGCCGAAGCACGCAGCTACTTTCAATGCCTGTTCCCTTGTCATCCCGAGCTCATCCGCAAATGCCGCGAGCACCGCCTGCGAGCAGTAATACTTCTTTGAGAAAAGCTCTTTTGCCGTTTCTGTGTGTTCCATATTATCCTCCTATATACGCATTTAAATCCATCGATATTTGGGTCATATAAATATCCGTGTTGCCACGGATATCATTTACAGCAGCATCCGCCGCTTTCCGACACCTTAGTCAGCTCACGCAGGCATTGCACGGCAATATCTGTGCCCTCTGCGGAAATGGAGTAGTACATCCACTTGCCCTCTTTCCTGCCCACCACAAGGCCGCTGTCACAGAGTATCTTCATATGGTGGGAAAGAGTGGGCTGTGTACACTGCAACGCTTCGAGCAGCCTGCAGGCACATTTCTCGCCGTTCTGCAAGAGCCTGACTATCTGAACACGGTTCTCGTCACAGAGTGCCTTGAAGATCACCGTTATCTGCTTGTTTGTCAGTTCCATGCCGCACCTCATATCGAAGATTTTCTATATTATAGCATATAAATAGAAAGTTGTCAATATGTTTTTCAGAAATTTTTTCTGGTACCAAGAAAACGCTGAATAAGCCATAATAGTATATTTAATATGTCTTTGTTCCGAATGTCTTCCCTGATCTCTGACCATAGGTAAGACTGCAAAACTCCGGGAGAGCGCAATGCTGATTTTACTGTGTCCGGTCTGCGGGACAAAGATCGGTAATACGTATACGAGCCTGAACAACTCACAGAATATACGACATATCATTGATATGCCGTATAAGATGCTTGCCGTCATCATCGACCATCATGTGGGATACGCCACCGGCAGGGCCGTGAATATCCACCCGGTAATATGATCCGGCATGAAGTCCGATAAACATGGCATTCCAGGCGCTTAACAGATCACCATGTGACACGATGATAATATTTTCATCTTCACTCGCTATTATTTTTTCAAAAAAAGGCAGCAGGCGCTCCCACTGATCACGACGGCTCTCACCATCGGAAAACAAACGATCATCCACTGTCTTTTCGGGGCACTCAATGTTCTCACGAAGCCACTGAACAGACTTTCCGCAGCATTTCCCGAGATTTCTCTCTCTGAGTTCCGTCCTCAGAATGATCTCCGCTCCCAGATGCCTTGCGATAGCATCCGCAGTCTGCTTTGCCCGCTTAAGATCGGATGAATATATGACCACATCTTTACCGGCAAGTTCATCGTGAAGTTTCCTGCCGATATTATCTGCCTGCTTTTTTCCAAGCTCTGTCAGCTCCCAGTCTGTCCATGATCCTACCATCCCGTTTATGTGATGGACCGACTGTGTATGCTGAACTGTGATTATATGCTTCATCTTCCGTCCCCCCATCCTTTACAGGCCTTATCTTTCCTGATACGTCATATACCACAATTATATACCATAGCACCGAACAAGTCAATAGTTTACAGCTCGGTAACTGCCATGAGAATAAAGTTACAGAAAAACCATTTTTCCTGAGGGATATTGTCTTTTATGAATAAATGTGGTATTATAATACATATCAAAAATTTCCCGGAGGATCAAAATGAAAAACAACAGTATCATTTCCCGCATTGCACTTGCGCTAACGATAACAGCTCTGACTGCCTGCGGAGGAAATACGGACACTTCCGCTCCCGCCCCTGCTGCACAGACTACGACCGCAGCCGAAACAACACCCGCCGCAGAAACCACCACCGCTGCCGAAACCACAACAACCGCAACTTCCTCGGAAGCGGAGATAACAGAAGCTGCCGCCGTCGGCACTGCAAGCGTAAAGGATATTGCAGGCATATGGTATGAGAAGGATGCACTTGATGCGAGAACGCTCACCATAAACGAGGATGGGACATTCACCCTTGAATACAAAGGAGGCGGTTCACGCACAGGAACCGTGAAGATAGATCATGAGGAGTTCGGTGACGGATCAATGCGTCCGTGGTACTGTCTGTATGAAGACGGGGAAGATGAGGCCTGGTGTAATTTCGCCGGAGATATGGACGGCGAGCAGCTCCTTGAAATACATGGCGTTGCCACCGATGACGGCGAGATCGGCTTTATCCGTGATATTGCCATCGTGAGTGAAGGCGATCCCGTTGATCTTACATCACTAAAACGCGATACAGATATACGTTCTCTTTCCAATGCCGAAGCGCACAGATTTGACGGCGGGGAAGTATCTGTCGACCTTGACGGAGATGGTACGGATGAAGTGATAGAATTCCCCGAGACCGTGACCGTAACGCTGTTTGACTGCGAAGAGGTGACAGAAAGGGCTTTCTGCATCAACGGCTCGGTCATCGAAGCGGTAAGCAAGTCCGCCGATGATGAATGGTTCGGTGTTGACTGCAAAGCCGTTGATACCAATTCCGACTATTTCTATATCTGTGATATAGACAGCAAGGATAACTTCAGGGAGATAGCATACGTACCCTGTGCCGCAACAAATGAATACGAAACATATTTTTACAGATATGAAGGCGGTCAGCTCTGGTTTATCGGAAGCATAGTATACGATGTTCCGGATTCCGAGATCGAAAGCCTTGACAGCCAGCTGGGAGGTATATACATCACCGACAATAATCCGATGGTGATCGACGGGAGCGGCATGATCACTGCTGCGGCGAGATGTGATGCTCCGCAGGTCTGGTTCGGCTATTCCCGTTATG
>JAFPPJ010000047.1 GCA_017410745.1 Oscillospiraceae bacterium | reverse complement strand
GTGAGCAGGAGCAGTATGACAAGGCACGCCGTGTGCAGGCCCTGTGTCATACCTTGGAGCGCATTATCATCTACGACAAGGCCGTTTGCATTGCTGAGCATGATGCTACGTCGGTATTTTTCGACGACTTCATAAATAATGTGGAGGTAACGGAGGAACTGGAGGCACAGCTTGCCAAGATGCATGAGTCGCTCAATTCCACCGACATTGCGAATATTCTCTACACTTCGGGTACTACGGGCGAGTCGAAGGGTGTGATACTCACCTGCGGTCAGTATGCTGCGGCGTTCAAGGACAATAACAAGTGCGTCCCTGTGACCGACAAAGACCGTGTCATCACCTTCCTGCCTATTACTCACATCTTCGAAAGGGGATGGGACTTCCTCGCCATGACAGTGGGCAGTACCATAATCGTGAATACCGACCCTCATGAGATACAGCAGTCTATGCGTGAGACCCATCCTACGTGTATGTCGGCAGTGCCTCGATTCTGGGAGAAGGTTTATGCAGGTGTCATGGATCGCATAGACCGTGCTTCGAAACTTCATAAAAGCATTTTCCTCGATGCCCTTGAGACAGGCCGTAAGTATAACATCGAATATCGTGGTAGTGGAAAGCGTCCGCCACTGTCGCTGGCGATGAAGTACAAGATGTACAATAACACCATCCTCTCGCTGGTACGCAAGCAGTTCGGACTCGAGAAGCCTAATATCTTCCCAACGGCAGGCTCTGTGGTATCTCGTCAGGTGGAGGAATTCGTACACTCTATTGGACTGACAATGATAGTTGGTTACGGCTTGACGGAGAGTCTCGCAACGGTATCGTGCGACCATAAGAACAAGCCGTTCACCGTTGGTTCTGTGGGACGCCCCATAAGTACCATCGATATCAAGATTGCCGAAAACGGCGAGATTCTCCTCAAGGGTCCGACTATTACGAAGGGATATTACCGCAGGGATGAGCTCAACAAGGAAGCGTTCACGGAGGACGGCTATTTCCGCACTGGCGATGCCGGCTACCTTCGCGACGGTGAGCTGTTCCTGACAGAACGCATAAAGGATTTATACAAGACATCGAACGGAAAATACATTGCGCCGCAGGCAGTGGAGTCGAAGCTGCTGGTGGATAAGTTTATCGAGCAGATTGCCGTCATTGCCGACGAGCGTAAGTTCGTCAGTGCCTTGATAGTACCGTCATATCCGTTGCTTGAGGAGTTTGCACGCGAGTTCAGCATACCTTTCAAGGGACGTGAGGATCTGTGCTCCAATCCGCTGGTGATGCGCATGCTCTTCAATCGCATCAACACCCTGCAGCAGGGTCTTGCCGGCTATGAGCAGGTGAAGCGTTTCACCCTGCTTACAGAGCCGTTCTCCATCGAGAAGGGCGAGGTGACGAACACCCTGAAGACACGCCGCTCCGTAATTGCTGCCCACTATAAGGATATCATTGACCGCATGTATGACGAAGATGCTAATTTTATTTCGTAAATGGTAACACAAGAACAGGTAAAAGATATAACAGACCGCGCCGAGGCGCTCTATACCTACCTTGATATAGAGCGCAAGAAGATAGAATTTGAGGAAGAAGATCTCCGTACCCAGGCTCCCGACTTCTGGGACGACCCTGAGCGTGCCCGTGCCCAAATGAAGGTGGTGGGCGAACTGCGCAAGTGGATTGACGGATATAAGGAGGTCCGCTCGTCGGCCGATGAGCTGCAGCTGTCTATGGAGTTCTATCGTGACGAGATGCTCACCGAGGAGGAACTCGACAATGCCTATGCGCGTGCCTTGCAAGCCGTTGAGGCTTTGGAATTGAAGAATATGCTGCGTCAGGAAGAGGACTCCATGGATGCCGTGCTGAAGATTAACAGCGGTGCCGGTGGCACTGAGGCACAGGACTGGGCGCAGATGCTCATGCGAATGTATATGCGCTGGGCCGAGAAGGGGGGCTACAAAGTTACGGTAGTTGACCTCCTTGAGGCTGATGATGCCGGTATCAAGTC
>JAFPPJ010000046.1 GCA_017410745.1 Oscillospiraceae bacterium | reverse complement strand
ATGGGCATGCCGATGGAGTGCAGGAATTCCCTGAAGCGGCGTATGCCCTCCACTGCCGTAGCCTCCGGGTCGGCAAAGTTCATCTTTACGCCGAATACCCTTGTTGCCATCTGGCAGAAACGCATCACATCATGCTTGTATACAAATTCCATCCATGCGGGCATTATCACCGCAAGACCTGCTCCGTGTGCACAATCATAGAGGGCGGAGAGCTCATGCTCTATGCCGTGGCTGTTCCAGTCCTGCTCACGTCCTACACCTACTATATTGTTGTGTGCGACCATGCCTGCCCACATTATATTAGCCCTTGCGTCGTAGTTGTCGGGGTCTGCTATGACCCTGGGCACTTCCTTGACCATAGTCATGAGTACGGCTTCACAGAGGCGGTCGGTGATCTCCACTTCTTTTGTGTTGGTGAAGTATCTCTCGAATACATGCGCCATGATATCGGTAGCACCGCAGGCGGTCTGATATGCGGGGAGCGTCTGTGTGAGTGCGGGGTCGAGTATGGAGAAGCGGGGACGCAGCGCATCAGAACCGGTGCCGCGCTTGAGCATGCCGTCCTCCTTGGTGATGACGGAGTCGCCCGAGCCTTCGCTTCCCGCTGCTGCGATGGTAAGCACTGTGCCTACCGGCAGAGCCTTCTCGATATGCCTGCCGCTGTAGAAGTCCCAGAAATCGCCGTCATAGAGCACGCCCGCAGCGATAGCCTTGGCAGAGTCTATTACAGAGCCGCCGCCTACTGCAAGTATGAGATCCACATTCTCCCTGCGGCACAGCTCTATCCCCTCGTATACGAGAGTGTCGCGCGGATTGGGGCGCACACCGCCGAGCTCGACGAATGCTACGCCGCTCTCGGTGAGGGATGCCTTCACCCTGTCAAGGAGACCCGAGCGCACCGCCGAGCCGCCGCCGTAATGGATGAGCACCTTGCTGCCGCCGTACTTCTTTGCATATTTCCCTGCTTCATTCTCCCTGCCCTTGCCGAAAACGAACTCGGTGGGGCTGTAAAATTCAAAATTATTCATACAGACTCCTTTCGTTATGTACAATTATCGTATTATCCTGAGTTTAGCACATAACGGCATTTATTTCAAGCGCATACGGCAAAGTGTATAGATTTGTTCTATTTTTCTGTCGGAATATTATATTTACCCGGAATACCCGGTGGTATACTTGTATCATACGACCGACCGGGTATCCTATATGAGTATGAGATGAGGATGATGTATATGGACTTTATCAAAGGCATCACGTTTTCACCGTTCATCAGGCGCGGTGAGCTTATGAAGAAGGAGACTCTCATGAGCTTCGACACGATGGCGGAGCGCACAGGCGCAGACCTTGCAGTGCTCGTGCCGACCGGACTGCAGGATACCGCACAGTCCGAGGAGATAGACTTCACCTCGGGCGCTACTGTGTCGGACGAGGAGCTCGAGAGCTTCATAGACTACGCCCATTCCAAGGGTATGCGCATAGCGCTGAAGCCCACGGTAAACTGCCGCAGCGGCACATGGCGGGCGCATATCAGCTTCTTTGACGAGGATGTGCCCTGCGAACCCAAGTGGTGCAACTGGTTCCGCTCTTATTCCGCGTTCCAGCGGCATTTCGCACGCATCGCACAGCGCACGGGCTGTGAGCTGTTCATAGCGGGCTGCGAGATGGTGCAGTCGGAGCACCGCGAAGCTGAGTGGCGGCAGGTCATAGCCGATATACGGGACGAATACAGCGGCATGGTCTCCTACAATACGGACAAGTATCAGGAGCATAACGTGAAATGGTGGGATGCGGTGGATATAATATCATCGAGCGGCTACTATCCCATAGACGACTGGGAGAGACAGCTCGACCGCATAGAAGCCGTGGTAAGGAAGTTCGGCAAGCCCTTCTTCTTTGCGGAGTGCGGCTGTATGTCCACAGAGGGCTCACAGAACGTGCCCAACGACTGGACGATAAAGGGAAAGCCCGACCACAAGGGTCAGGCCGACTGGTACAAGGCTATGTTCGATGCGTGCTCCAAACGTGACTGGGTAGGCGGCTTTGCGGTGTGGGACTGGAACAGATGCTATACCCTTGCCAACGCCATGACGGATATGGGCTACGGTATATACGGCAAGCCCGCCGAGGAGATAGTCAGGAAATTTTACGAGTCTGTCTGACTTTTGCGCACACGGTACTGCTTCGGCGTTATGCCGCGGTGTCTGCGGAAGCTGCGTATGAAGTGGCTGCAGTCGGAGAAGCCCGTCTGCTGACTGATGAAGCTCAGGTCATGATCGGTGAACAGCAGGTATTCCTCCGCCTTGTATATGCGCATGCGCTCGATGTATTCCTTGCAGCTCACGCCGTACATCTCGTGGAATTTCGCAGCAAAGCCCGAATAGCTCATATGGCACTGTGCGGCGATGTCGCTGACCTTGATGCTTTCCTCGATGTGTGCGTCGATATACTCGGTGATATTCTCTATGCTGTGGTCATCTGCGGCAGTGACGGGACAGCGGTCTATGCACAGCCCCGCATCTATCCACAGCCTTACTATGCCGAACAGCAGGCGGTATATCTGTGCGCGCACCATCATATCCATGCCATAGCGGCGTGCCTGCATCTCATCGGTGCAGTCGGTGAATATCTCACCGCAGTGCAGCTTCTCGGATGTTTCCGCATCGAAATGCACGGGCATCCCCTCCGCCCTCGCAAAGCGGTATATATCCGTCAGCGACGGCGCATAGGATGAATGCGAGGGGAAATGCCTTAGATGGAGCTTGAACACCGCATACACGGGCGGCTTGCCGTCGGCGGAGAATATGGAGTGCACCGCAGAGGGATGCAGCAGCATAAGCTCGCCCTCATTTGCTATCTCCGTCCTGCCGTCACATTCTATCTCGGCACTGCCCCTTATCATATATATGAGCTCCGCGAAATAATGCCAGTGGGGCTTTACGGGGAACACCTCCCTTGACGCATCGAAGACGAATATCTCCATGGGAGTGTCAAGGCTGTTCTGTTTCTCGAATAGATAATGCATAATATCACCAACGGGAGATAAATATGAACAGGAAGTATTTTGAAAGGGACGTGTCGCAGCTGCGCACAACGCCCTTTGGTATATATGTGGATCAGGCGGGGTATCTCCCGCACTGCCGCAAGACCGCCGTGATGCCATTTGCCGCAGACACGTTCGACGTGACGGATGAAGCGGGCAGCACCGTGCTTTCGGGCAGTACATCGCACCACGGCTTCGATGAAGCATCGGGCGACGATGTGTACCTTGCGGATATATCCGCCCTGCCCTGCGGCAGATACCGCGTGAATGCGGGCGGCAAGACCTCGGCCGTCTTTGATGTGGCAGAGGATGTATACGCCGATGTGCTCCGCGACACCGCAAAGGCGTTCTACTATCTGCGGTGCGGCTGCAGGCTCGAGGAGCGCTACGCAGGCGTATACCGCCATGAAAGATGCCACTGCGGCAAGGCGCAGGTGTGGAGCGACCGCAGCATCTCACGGGATGTGCGGGGCGGCTGGCACGATGCGGGCGACTACGGCAGATATGTGACTGCCGGTGCTTGTGCTGCAGCGCATCTGCTGTATGCGTACAGGCTCTTCCCGGATGTGCTGGGGAAACTGAGCCTTGATATACCCCGTGAGGATATGCCCGATATACTGAGCGAAACAAGGTACGAGCTTGAATGGCTGCTGAAGATGCAGCGTGAGGACGGCGGCGCATACCATAAGGTGACCACCATGAAGCACGCTCCGTTCGTCATGCCCGAGGAAGACACCGAACAGCTCTATCTCTTCGATGTGTCCTCATTTGCCACAGCCGACCTTGCGGCAGTCGCAGCCCTCGCGGCGGATGTATACAGCTTTGACACGGAATTTGCCCACAGGCTCAGGACTGCCGCCGAGCGTGCGGCAGCATGGCTCGATGTACACGGCTTCGTCGGATTTGCAAATCCCGACGGCTGCAATACAGGCTCCTACGGTGAGCGTGACGATATATCCAACCGCTTCTGGGCATATGCCGAGCTGTATTCGCTCACGGGCGAGAAGCAGTACCACGAGAAGCTGCTCGGCCTTGCGGATGATGTGATGCTCACAGCCTTCGGCTACGGCGAGATAGGCGGTCTGGGCGCACTGTCGTATATGCTGTGCAGCTATGACAAAAATGAAGCGCTTGCAGATAAGATACGCTCTGCCTTTGCGCAGGACGCCGCAAAGCTCAGGGATATATCCGACAAGAGCGGCTACGGCTCTGCGATGGACATGGGCGACTATCACTGGGGCAGCAACATGACCCTTATGAAGAATGCGATGGTCATGGCTGCGGATGATATCATAAACGGCAGTGACAACAAGGAATATGTGCTGCGTCAGCTCCATGTGCTCCTCGGTGTCAATGCACTGGGTATAAGCTATGTCACGGGCACGGGAGAATTTCGCTGCAACTATCCCCATCTGCGCCCCGCATTTGCGGACGGCATCGAGGAATGTATCCCCGGTATGGTGGCAGGCGGCCCCAATGCACGCCCCGCCGACCCATTCGCATATGAGGTCATAGCACCGGGCACACCGCCAATGAAGTGCTATGCGGATGATGCCGCAAGCTACTCGCTAAACGAGATCACCATATACTGGAACTCGCCTGCGGTATTCACGCTCGCATATGTACAGAGCAGATGCAGGACTATCTGAACAGCATCCTGAAGAAATTGTAGAGATGCGGCTTCACGGAGGTGTGGTCATGCCATGTGGTATGCATCACATGGGTGATGAAGTCCTCGCCGTTCTGTGTGAGTATGCTGCGGTAGCAGTCGGGTGCAGGGCCTACGACGTCATCCTGTGTGGATGAGCTGATGAATACAGCACGGGGCTTCTCTGCGGGGTATACCATCTCCGAAGGCAGAAGCTGACCGGGATGCATGGGCGAGCCCTCTATCTTAACAAGACCGGGTGCAGGGCACGCCGCGCCGATGTAGCCGAACCTTTCGGGATGCCTGAAACTTATGAACAGCGACTCCTTTCCGCCCATGGAAAAGCCCGTCATAGCGGTGCTGTATCTGTCCTTGGATACGGAGAAGTTCTCCTCCACGAACGGCATCACATCGGTGACCATGTCATTTATGAAGTTGTCATAGGCAAGGCAGTTCTCAAGATCCATACCGGTGACAGCGGGTCTTTCCCTGCTGCAGTAGATATAGGGCAGGACGACTATCATCTCCTCAGCCTCACCGTCTGCCTGCAGATTGGAGAGTATCCGCGGAAGTCCGACTATCTCCCTTGCCATCCAGTCCTCGCTGTCGAAGAAACCGTGAAGTATATACAGCACAGGGTATCTGCGGCTCTTGTCATAACCTGCGGGGAGCAGTACGTTCATATCCGTGTCACGTCCCGCAGTGCGCGAGAAATAGGTGTATTTCCTGAATTCGGGATATGTCACGCCCTCCCGTGTCTCATCATATCCGGCGGGGGGCATCTCAACTACAAGTGATCTGTATTTTTCCATAATTATCCTTTCACGCAGAGGTTTATCCATATAATAAGTATACGGCCTGCACATCCAAAAGTCAATACTTAACCGCTTTGAGAGCAAAAATCAAGGGATGCGGGCATGAAAAACCAACTTGAGGAAAAATCGACGATCGCTGTCGGTAGTACCAATCTGCACGCACGAAAGAACCGAGCCGCAAACGCAACCAACTTGCAGGCAAACATCAACGATATCGCTGTCGGCCGTGCCCGCCATTGATATCAAATCAGCCGACACGAAAGAACCGAGCCGCAAACATGACCAACTTGCAGGCATACATCTACGATATCGCTGTCGGCCGTGCCCGCCATTGATATCAAATCAGCCGGCACGAAAGAACAGGGTCGCAAACGTGACCAACTTGCAGGCAAGCGTCAACGAACCGGATGCAGGCACCGCCTGCCCGACCTTGAAATTTGTATAATGCTGTGGTATAATATATATGGCCGTGACTAACGGCAAATCAAGAAAAGGGGAGTGGAAAATGAACAGGAAGATAATGGCAGCAGTCCTTGCATTGCTTATCACGGGCTGCACCGCCAATACACCGTCGTCTCAGACGACCGCAGCGCCGCCCGAGACATCAGATACCACAACTCAGGACACCACAGCTCAGACAACACAGGACACCACTCAGCAGACAACAGAAGAGACAACGCAGGCAGAAGAGCCTGCCGCAGATGTATCCGCATCCGATATAGTGTATCTCAGCCACCCGTCTATGATAAAGACGGTCGCTCACGGAGAAGTGCCCTCGGAGCCCAAGGTGCAGTATCAGACGGCAGCACCCGACCTCTCCAATGTCTACTTCGGCAACTATACCCTCTACGGTGACTTTTCCGATGCGCGCAAGGAGCTTCTTGCAAAGAACGGCTTTTTCCTTTCCGAGTATTCCTACGGCATGAACAACAGGGAATTCTTCGGCCAGTACGAGTATAACCGCTATGAGATGCTCGCAAGCTATATCACCGCAGATTCCATGATGCACACCTATCATATGTATTTCCAGCATCTGCTGAAAAAGACGGAGCAGGAGCATCTTGCATCGGATATGCTCGATGTATCGAACATCATGCTCGAGAAGGCACAGGCGCATTATGATGCCCTTGCAGGCACGGAATGGGAGAACGCCGCAAAGATGGAGCTCGCATTCTTCTCGGTGGGCAGGAAGCTCCTCGACCCGTCCGCAGAGATACCCGCAGCAGTCGAAGATGTAGTGACCGCAGAGCTCGCGTATATAGATGAAGCATCATCCATATACTATTCCAATATATTCTCCGAGAAGATGGAGGACTATTCGCAGTACAAGCCCCGCGGCTACTATGACAGCAGCGAAGACCTCAAGCGCTATTTCAGGGCTATGATGTGGTACGGCCGCATGGGCTTTGAGTCCGACAAGGAGGACATGGACCGCGCAGGACTGCTCATCACCCTCGCACTTGACGGCGAAGCACTCGAGAAGTGGGAGCGGGTGTACTCCGTGACCTCGTTCTTTGCGGGCGAATCCGACGACTTCGGCTACTATGAGACGAGGCCTGTAATAGATGCGGTATACGGCAGCGGCATCACCGCAGCAGAGCTTGCAGGCAAGACAGAGCAGTGGAAGAAGTACCATGCGCTGGTGCAGGAGCTCCCGCAGCCTCAGATAAACTCCGTTCCCGTATGGATGAGCCAGACCGATGAGGAGCAGGAAGCGGCTCAGAAGGGCTTCCGCTTCATGGGACAGCGTTTCTCACTGGATGAAGCCGTGTTCAAGCAGCTGGTGTTCCGCCAGGTAAAGGATAACCCCGACAAGGAAGAGGGCGATCCCGCAAAGTACAGAAAGCTCCCCCATGCGCTCGACTTCCCTGCAGCGCTCGGCTCGGATACAGCCCTTGATATAATAAGATCCGAGGGCATGGCCGACTATCCCAACTTTGACGAGCAGATGGAGAAGGCACGCAAGCTGGTTAAGGATGCGCCCGACTCCTCCTGGACGAAGAACCTCTATTCATCATGGATATATACCCTTGCTCCCCTCATCGAGGAGAAGGACGAGGTATATCCCCCGTTCATGCGCACAGAGGCATGGCGCCGCAAGTCGCTCATGTCCTTCGAGGGCAGCTACACTGAGCTCAAGCACGATACCATACTCTACTCCAAGCAGATAATGGGCGAGATGGGCGGCGGTGACGACTGGGAGCCGCCCGATGACAGGGGCTACGTTGAGGCTGAGCCCGAGGTCTGGGCACGTCTCGGCACGCTGATACACTCCACATCGGAAGGTCTTGACGGCTTCGGCATGCTGTCCGCAGACGACAAGGAGAGCCTTGCTGTACTGGGTGAGCTTGCCGACAAGCTGCGCGTGATAGCCGAGAAGGAGCTCAGAGGCGAGCTCCCCACAGACGAGGAATTTGACCTCATCCGCTCCTACGGCGGACAGCTCGAGCATTTCTGGGATATCGTGATGGATGCGGAATACCCGGACGAAAACTGGCATGATGTAAGGGAGCATCCCTGTGCCATAGTTGCGGATATCGCCACTGATCCCGACGGCTTGTGCCTTGAATGCGGCACGGGCAATGCCATGACCATGTATGTGCTCGTGGAGGTGGACGGCATACTCAAGGTCGCTTCGGGCATGACCTATTCCTTCTACTCATTCAAGCAGCCCATAGAAGACCGTCTCACCGACACAGAATGGCGCATCAAGCTTGGCATACAGCCCTCGGGCGATTACGATTACAAGCGTGACCCCAATATCACATACCCCGAGTGGTATGTGGATCTCATAGATCAGCCCTATGCATATGAATGGTAGGAACAATGGGGCTCAAAGGCTGTATTAAGCTGACCGCCGCAGTAATGATCATATCCCTGTGCTGCGGCGTGTCAACTCATGAGCGGTCGGAAAGGGCGCTGCTGCCCCGATGGCTCACGCTGCACGACATGGATGAGGATGTGCTGATACATTCTCAGTCGGGCGATGAACAGGCGCATATCACGCTGTCGGACGGCAGGCTCTCCATCACATCGGGTGGAGAATATCTGTCCGAGGAGGGGCATTTCACGGCCGACTGCTTTGTCTTTGACGTGGATGCAGACGGCTTTGACGAAGTGATGCTGTATGTATGGAAGCGCGGCAGCTACGGGAGGTTCCGCCCCTTCTGGGTGGAGGAAGATCCCGATGTATACTCGGGTCATCTGTTCATATACGAATGGGACATGAGCCGCCCCGACAGGCTCGATCCCATATGGATGTCATCCGCGATGCCTGTGCAGGGCATGGACATTTCGGTAAAGGAGGGCGATATATATATTATCTCACCCGACAACAGTACGACAACATGGCGCTGGGAGGGCTGGGGTCTGACAAAGACCGGCTGATCCGCACCCGGCAGAAAAGGATGATATTATGAAAATACTCTTCATTGGCGGCACAGGCACGATAAGCATGGCTATCACAAAGCTGCTCGCATCACAGGGACATGAGCTGTATCTTCTCAACAGAGGCAACAGGAACGAGGGCGTTCCCGCAAACGTGAGATTCATCAAGTGCGACATATCCGATGAAAAGGATGCCGCAGAGAAGCTCGCGGGCATGGAATTTGACTGCGTGGGAGAATTCATCGGATTCGTGCCCGAACAGGTGGAGCGCGACATCAGGCTTTTCAAGGGGAAGACGAAGCAGTATATCTATATCAGCTCCGCTTCCGCATATCAGAAGCCCCCTCAGGGCTATGTGATAACCGAGGGCACTCCCCTGGAAAATCCCTACTGGGAATACTCCCGCAACAAGAAGGCCTGCGAGAAGCTGCTCATGGACAGCTACCTGAACGACGGCTTCCCCGTAACGATCGTGCGTCCCTCCCATACCTACGATGAGCGGAGCGTGCCCCTTGGAGTACACGGTAACGGCGGCAGCTGGCAGGTGGTCAAGCGCATCATGGAGGGCAAGCCCGTCATCATACACGGCGACGGCAGCTCTCTCTGGACTATCACGCACAACAGCGACTTTGCCAAGGGCTATGTGGGACTTATGGGCGACCCCCGCGCAATAGGCGAGACCTTCCACATCACATCCGACGAGAGCCGCAGCTGGAACGAGATATACGGCTATATCGCAGAGGCTCTCGGCGTGACCCTCAAGCCGTACTATGTCGCATCGCAGACCCTTGCGGATATGAGCGACTACGACTTCACGGGCAGCCTCATCGGCGACAAGTCCAACTCCGTGGTATTCGACAATTCCAAGCTGCGCTCGATAGTACCGGACTTCAAGGCTGAGGTGACCGCACGGGAGGGCATCCGCAGGACGGTGGAGTATATACTCGCACATCCGGAGTACCAGAACGGCGATGAAGAGTTTGACATATGGTGCGACAAGGTGATTGCCGCGATCGACAAAATGAAGGGAGAATTCAGCAAATGATCGACATCAAGGGAAAATGGGCGCTCGTCACGGGTGCCGCAAGAGGTATCGGCAAGGGCGCTGCGCTTTGTCTTGCACAGCACGGCTGCAATCTGGTGGTGCAGGGCAGGACAAAGGAGCACTGCGAGGCTGTGGTGAATGAAGCAAAGGCTCTCGGTGTAGAAGCTGTGGCAGTGGGAGCGGAGTTCTCCGACCTTGCACAGGTGGAGGCTATGCTCCGTGAGATAGATGAGATGGGTATGCCCATAGACATCGTGCTCAACAACGCAGGCATACAGATAGCCTACCGCACCGACTATCTCCTGACCCCTCCCTCCGACTATCTGGACAGCTTCAAGATAAACACCATCGCACCCATGATGATCGTATATCACTTCCTGCCCAAAATGGAAAAGAGAGGCTTCGGCCGCATCGTGAACACCACCAGCGGCATACGCCTTGAACCCGAGCAGGCAGGCTATTCCGCAAGCAAGGCAGCCCTTGACAAGGTGACCATGGACATCGCCGCAAAATACGAGGGCACCGATGTATGCATAAATATCACCGACCCGGGATGGTGCAGGACAGACCTTGGCGGCCCCAATGCGCCCAACGCTCCCGAAAGCTCTCTCCCCGGCGTGGTAGTCGGCGCATTCATAGGCGACAGGAAGTCGGGCAGGAACTTCGCCGCAGGCTATTTCACGGGGCTCACCCTTGAAGAAGCCGTTGCAAAGGCTGAGGACAGCTTCCCGATATACACGGGCTCTGTAGCATATCCCGAAAACTAAGGCTGCACGCCCGACGGCGATATCGTCAGTACCTTCAGGCATACCCTATCATAACACATATGCCTGTGACTGTCAAATGGCACGATATCGCAGAAAACCGCACTTTTTACGAGGTATCGGGGCACTTCCCCCGCAAAAAATATCAAAAACCGGGAATTGCCCTTTATTATCAGGCTTTCCCGGTTTTTGGCATAGAAATTCCGCACGCATATTTGTGCAGTATCACGATATCATTTTACCACCGGCAGCTCTGCCGATACAGAGCTGTTGTCGATGTTGAAGGAATACTTGTGCTCGTTGTACTGAGTATAGTTCTCAGGATCCATCTCATAGTCCTCATCAAGGAAGCTGCGGTAGGGATCCCATGCGGTTATGGTGAGCATCAGCTTGTGCCCCGGTTCAATGGTATATGCGGTGGGCTGCATATAGAACGTATAGTCGTAGTACTGTCCCCTCTCGAGAGGATCCTGCGCGGTATACTCCGATGCATCGCTGCCGCAGGCGGGATTGTTCAGGTCTGTCCAGCCGTAGGAGAAGCTCTTGTACGGGGTATTGCTCTGCACATACTCATGTATGCTGCTTTCGCCCAGGCCGCCGCCCATATCTATCCTATCGGTGGTGCGCACGGGGAGATTCTCGTTGAGGGAGTGCTTTATCATATACGCCTTGAAGTTCTGCTCTCCGTCTATATAGTCGGTAAGCACCGCAGTCACCATAAGGCCGTCCTTGTCCACGTCGGACGTTGCCATCTTCACATGTATCTCGGGCGTGCCCATTATCTTCGTGCCCTCGGGAACGTCTATGATATAGTGGGCTGCATGGTATACTCCGAGCTGCGGATAGTATACTTCCTTCCAGTTCCTGCCCGCTATATCGGAATCCTCTGCGGTGAGGTACTGATATGCATACTCCGCAAGCGTCCTGGTGTCAACGATGGTAACGTCATCGGGGTCGGTGGACTGCACCGTGAATGCGGTCATCGCCGCATCCTGCCAGCTGTCGTATGTGGTGAAGCTGCCGTCAACATTGCTCTGCACCGTGACCTTCGGCATATTCTCTATGCCGTTGTCAACGTCGTAGAGATAGTGTGCGAGCCACTTGTTCATGATGTCCTGCCAGAGCTCGCCGTTCACGATGGTATTGTCGAGAAAGTTATGGCCATCCTGATGGAGCAGCAGCTTTGCATTTGCTCCCGCCGCATCGAATGCCTTCATCATGAGGTCTGCCTGCTTGGTGGTGACATTGAAGTCATTGAGCCCCTGCACCACAAGTGCGGAGCAGCGTATATCCGCATAGTCATGGGAATAGTCCAGCTTAGCCCATGCGTCGGAATAGTCGCCGTTGGAGGCATCCTGATCCTGTGCTGTCTGCCACAGATATGAGCCGTATTCATCATCGGGCACAGTCCAGTCATCATCTATGAATGTGCCGCCGCTGTTCAAGCCTGACAGAAAGTCGGTATAGTGGGTCTCGAACAATGTGGAGACACCCTGTGAATTGGTGTAGTCATACCAGTTGGCTATGCCTGCGATGGGGATGATCGTCTCAAGCCCCTCTACGCCTGTAGTCGCCACCTCATAGGGAAGGGTGCCGCCGTATGATGCGCCCGTCATAGCCACTCTGCCGTTTGAGAAGTCCGCCTCCACGGTATGTGTGCCCTCCCTGTCGGAATAGGCAACACGCTTGCCGTTCAGCCATTCCACCACAGCCTTATGGCAGTCCCTCTCTATATCCGTGCCGCACAGCTCAAAGCCCTCGGAGCCGTATGTGCCTATGCCGGAGCATTCCGCCACAGCATAGCCCCTCACCAGATAATAGTCGTACATATTGGCGTAGGTATATCCGATCTCGCCGCTGCCGGGCACCATATAGTTCCAGTCGCTGCTGTCGGCATCCCTTGCCATATCCGCAGTTGTGACCGCATCCGTGGGAGTGCGCTTCTGACCCTGGACATAGAGCTTTGAATAGTCAAACGGTGCTTCATTGTAAAGCGGCTCTGCACCGTCTCCTACTGCCTCCACCGTGCCCGCTCCGTAGGGAGTGGGGTCGTATATCGTGCCCGCCTTGTATTTGCCCTCTGCCGCAGGTGCTGGCACCTGCATGAACACCTTGACAAGGTCATCCATGCCGTCGCCGTCTGTATCATAGTCCGTTTCCACATATACGCAGTATCTCAGGATATCGCTGTCGGCATTGGTATATGCAGGGTCTCTCGGGTCGCTTATCTCAAGTATGGGATGCAGCATGCCGTCCTCTATGATAAGGCCGTCAGTCTGCTGCTCCTGCTTCTTCTCCGTCTGTTCTTCCGTATTCGCCGCTGTAGTCTCCTCCACCGAAAGAGTGGTGGTCATCTCCTCCATATGCGGAGCATTCTGTCCGCTGCACGCTGTCAGCATCAGTGCCAGTATCACTGCGGATCTTCTGATCTTCATCATTACATCTCCTGTTATGAGTCTTGTGCTCGTACAACTATAAACGACATATGACGTTCACTATAACAAACCAAATTATATCACATTCCGAAAGAAAATGCAAGAACAAAATATCGGTATGTATCCCGGCGGACAAAGATTCGTTTTGCTCATCATGCCCGATATCATAATAAATACTAAAATAATCACGATATGCTCTTGATTTTTGTGGAAGGATGGTGTATAATATAAATGTTAGATATATAAGATGTGAGCATAAGTGTGATTAATCATTGCGATTTTGTCAACCTTGTTATTCGTTGATATAAAAGCATTTTTCACATATGTGTGAGCATTTTACGGGAGTTATGAGATGAGAAAAGACCCTAAAGTCACCCTGAAGAGCAGGGTGCTTGAGATACTTGAGGAGAACCGCGGCAAGAGCATATCCGGCAATAAGATAGCCTCTTCCCTCGGCATCACCCGCAGTGCTGTATGGAAAGCCGTGATGCAGCTGCGCGATGACGGATATATCATATCCGCCGTGACCAACAGGGGCTATTGCCTGTCATCGGACAATGATCTGCTCAGCGAGCCTGCTGTGCGCACTCTGCTGCGCACATACGAATTCGGCAGAAAGATGGACGTATTCAAGAGCATCGACTCTACCAACAACTTCGCCAAGAAGCTCGCGGACATAGGCACGCCCAACGGCCATACAGTCATCGCAGAGATACAGACCCAGGGCAAGGGGCGGCTCGGCAGACAGTTCCACAGCCCCGGCGGACAGGGCATATATATGAGCGTGGTAGTGCGCCCGGACCTCACGATACGCCAGTCATCGAACATCACCGCCTGCAGCGCAGTCGCTGTATGCGAGGCCATAGAGGATGTCACGGGTCTTTCCTGCGGCATCAAATGGGTGAATGACATATACATCTCCGACAGGAAGGTATGCGGCATACTCACCGAAGCATCGCTCAACATCGAGCAGGGCTACCTCGACTATGCGGTGATAGGCATCGGCATCAACGTGAACAATCTCACGTTCCCGCCCGAGCTTGAAGACAAGGCCACGAGCCTGCGCCTTGAAAAGGGCGAGACGATACACCGCTCCCTGCTGTGCGCAGAGGTGCTAAACCGCCTTGAGACCCATATCAACAATATGTCGGATGCATCCTTCATGGATGAATACCGCCGCCGCTCCATCCTTGACGGGCGCGACATCCTCCTTGAAAAGGACGACGGCATATACAGCGTACACTGTATCGGCATAGACCCCGAGGGCAGGCTCCTCGTCCGCTATGAAAACGGCAGGGAGGAAGCCGTGCTAAACGGCTCCGTCACACTGATAAAATAAAGGCTGTCCTAAAGTGTGCCCCCTGTCAGGCAGACAGCAAAAGCAAAATGATATGTCAGGCAGTCTGTGCGATTTGCGCAGGCTGCTTTGTTGTTCCGGACAATATGTTGTTGACAGTACTTCATTGCTGTGCTATAATTGTTACTGATATTGGTCAACAAGGAGAATGGCGAGAACATCACAAATATCATGTGGGGCGATGCAGGTATCTGCCATTTCTTCATCAACAGTGAAAAACTGAAAAACTGCGATTTCAGCGATATACTGTATTACACGGATTGCTGTTAACGGCAAACGGCT
>JAFPPJ010000045.1 GCA_017410745.1 Oscillospiraceae bacterium | reverse complement strand
GTACTCTGTCGCAGAGGCAGGCGGGAATTTCAGTTCAAGGCGGTACAGATGCTCCAGAAAAACGCTGTCGTCAGTCTCATCTGCCCAAAATGCCTTTTCAAAGGAAGCGTTTTTATTCCTCATATCAAAGAAAGTCTCAAACTCATTGGCAAAGTCGCATATCCCGGAGCGCATATGCAGCAGGTCATAGACGGTCATATCCCCCGCCTTGTCATAATCCGGGAAGAAGTCCCTCACTCTGTCTGTCAGGGAAAGTCTCCCTTCCTCCGCAAGCCTGAATATAACGGATGCCGTGAAGGTCTTGGTGACTGAGCCTATCTCGAACGTATCAAGGGGGGACACTATATCCCCTTCGATATTCACGGAGCGTGTGCCGGACACCCATATTATCCCGTCATCGTCAGCAACAAGCACTGTGCCTCGTATATCCCCGGTGCTCACGATCTCCTTCATCCTGTCGATAAATGCGGTGTACTCATCTCTGAGGGAATGCCATATATTGTCGGTATGCGCCATATCAGCGCCGTTATTCAAAGCAGCAAGCTCGCTGTATATATCTTTTTTCATGATGCCATCTCCTTTGCTGTAAGTGCAATTGGTATGATTATAACACATATATTCCCAAATTACAATAGGTATTATGCGCTTTCTTCGGCTGTATGTATCATATGCACAAATACGGCTGTGAAAAATCATCAGATAATATATTGCCGATTTTCCCGTTATCATTGACACGGGGCGGTATTTGCATTATAATAGAATGGGTGTGTTTGTACGCACACCGGGGAGATGAATAGGATAGACAAGATAAAACGTATCCTCGTATACTTCGCGGTATTTGCGGCGGCGCTCTTCATCCTTGCGGCTGCACTGGTGCTGTCTTGGCTGATACCGCAGAGCATGATGCATGAGAATATGCTCTCATCGGCAGAGTATCTGTGCAAAAACCAAGTGTTCTTCGACTTAAAGGAGGGCGCTCCCTACACAAGGATAGACCGCTATGCAGACTCTATACTGCTCTCGATAGCGTATAACACCGACAGCGTCCGCCCGATACGGGCTGCCATGCGGTGTGATTACTACTATACGCCGTATCAGAATGAGAATGACAACCTGCTCGACTTCGTGCGGGACGGCAAAGTGCCGGAGCAGCAGTATCTGCGGTACTGGCACGGGTCGGCGATAGCTGTGCGCATCATGCATCTGTTCACGGATATACACGGGATGTATATGATAAATGCGGTGCTGCTGTGCCTGCTCACGGTGCTGATGCTGATATACCTGATATACCGCAGGCTCTGCGCTGCGGCTGTCGGCATCACGGCAGGGCTGCTCGCGGCAGGGATAATATATGTGCCGTACTCACTGGAGTACACATGGATGTTCCTGCTGATGCCTGTATTCACCGTGGCGGCGGTACACTGTGCGGTGACGGGCAAGGGCGATATAGCGGCGATGTTCCTCGTGTTCGGTATGATAACGAATTTCGTGGATTTCCTGACGACTGAGACGATCACGCTGACGATACCGCTGATGTGTGCTGTATATGCCGCACATAAAAACGGCGGGAAGATTAGATGGCTGCAGAGCTGTGCGGCATGGGTGTGCGGATACACGGGCATGTGGATATCCAAATGGCTCATTGCATCGGCGGTGCTCGGTGAGAATGTCATGCCGTATGTGACATCGCACATAACCAAGCGCACAGGTGATGCATCGCCTGTGTTCGCCACATCTGCTGTACTGCGCAATATCTCGTGCATGTTCCCTCTTGCCTACGGCGGAGGCGGTGTGGTGATGCTGCTCATCATACTCACTGCGGCGGCGTATGTATGCTTTGTGTACAGGCGGGAGAAAATAGCGCGTTCGGTGCTGATATATCCTGCTGCTGCGGTGATACCCCTGCTGCGGTATATCGTGCTGCGTGAGCATGCGTACCTGCATTATTTCTTCACATACAGGGCCCTTGCGGCAGCGGTCACGGCGCTGTGCCTTATCATCGCGGATATGACAGACCCTGCGCTGATATTCCATAAAAAAAAGATATGATACCGTCCCGGACGGATCAAGGTTTAAGGATAGGGAGATGGCTTATGACAAATATATCAAGGAGAAGGCGAAAATTCCTGGCGCTATTAACAGCATTCACGATGATAATGATGCTGTTTGAGCCGCTGTGTACACCGATAGCACAGGCGCTGGAGTACACCGTTAATTCGTCCTACAATGAATCCGACTACTGCGGGACTATCGCTGCAGGCGAGGTATTTACGATCAAGAAGCTGCCGAAAGATCACTATATCTCGTTAACTTACTATGATAAGGACGATAATTATCTGTCGTCTGCGTCATATGTATCAGACACTGACGGCATCATATCATTCAACGCGCCTGCCTATAACGAGGCCGACAAGGCAAATTTCAAGGAATGGGCAGTAGAATGCACATACATTAGTGCAGGTGTGCCCGTGAGTTTCAACATCAGAGCAGTAATGAAAGCAATGTGCACGGTCTCGTTCGACTCGGACGGCGGAAGCGCTGTTGCAGATCAGACAGTTGAAAAGGACAGCAAGGCGACCAGACCCTCCGACCCCACCAAGAGCGGCTGCAGATTTCTGGGCTGGCAGCTCTCGGGCACGGACTATGACTTCGATACGCCTGTGACGACCGACATCACGCTCAAGGCAGTATGGGAGGATATCACTTACGAAGTGAAATTTGACAGTGACGGCGGCAGTGCTGTTGCGGATCAGGTCGTAAAGGAAAACGAATGCGCCTCAGAGCCCGCCGATCCCGCCAAGGAAGGCTTTGACTTCGTGGAGTGGCGGCTCGGTGACGTGAAGTACGATTTCTCCGCAGCCGTAACGAGCAATATCACACTCAAGGCCATATGGACGGACAAAATATATACAGTCAGGTTCGACAGCGACGGCGGCACAGCTGTAGCCGATCAGAGCGTAAAGCACGGACTTACCGCGACTAAGCCCGCAGACCCCACGAAGGAGAACTATTCGTTTGAGTCGTGGCAGTATAACGGAGCGGACTACGACTTCTCCACACCTGTTACGCAGGACATAACACTCACGGCATTGTGGGCAGATCTGTGCACGGTAACATTTGATACCAAGGGCGGTACTCCCGTGCCTGCCGATCAGAAGGTGGCAATAGGCAATACAGCGGTAAAGCCCGCCGATCCTGTCAAGGAAGGCTGCAGCTTCATCAAATGGACAGAGGTCGGCAAGACCAATGCATTCGACTTCACCGCTCCCATATATGAGGATATCGACCTTGAAGCAGTATGGGAAGACAAGATATACAATGTGACCTTTGACAGCAACGGCGGCAGTGCTGTTGCGGGACAGAGGGTAAAGCACGGACTTACTGCGAATGAGCCTGCCGATCCCGGCAGGACCGGCTGTGACTTTGTAGAGTGGCAGCTCGGCGGCGTTAAGTATGATTTCAGCTCGCCCGTTACCAAGGATATCACGCTCAAAGCTGTATGGTCGGACAAGACATACACCGTGATATGGCAGAACTACGATAACAGAGAGCTTGAAAGAGATACCGCCAAGCACGGCTCTGATCCGTCCTATGACGGGAACACTCCCACAAGACCTGCGGATGCACAGTACACCTACACATTCAAGGGTTGGACTCCGGCACTTTCGCCCGTTACCAAGAATATCACTTACACCGCGACATATGACAGGACGGCAAGGAAGTACACCGTAACATGGGTGAACTTCGACGGCACGGAGCTTGAAAGAGATACCGTCAACTACAACGATACACCGACATATGACGGGAACACTCCCACAAGACCTGCGGATGCGCAGTACACCTACACATTCAAGGGTTGGACTCCCGCTCTTTCGCCCGTTACAAAGAATACCACTTACACCGCACAGTACAGCATGGCGGCAAGGAAGTACACCGTAACATGGGTGAACTTCGACGGCACCGAGCTTGAAAAGGACTCCGCCAACTACAACGATACTCCGACATATAACGGGAACACTCCCACAAGGCCTTCGGATGCACAGTACACCTACACATTCAAGGGTTGGACTCCCGCTCTCTCGCCCGTTACCAAGGATATCACTTACACCGCGACATATGACTGCATCACAAACAAGTGCAGCGTGACTTTCAAGGCAAACGGCGGAATCGGTGATGATGTTACGCAGATATTCACATACGGTACATCCGATGAGCTGACTGCCAACACATTCACAAGAGACGGATACACATTCGGCGGATGGGCGCTGTCAAGCAGCACGGCTGCGGTATATGCCGACAGAGCCGTATTCACTGCATACTCCGACACCACGCTCTATGCGGTATGGAACGAGAACAAGCCCGCTCCTGCACCTCCCTCCCCTCCGTCTCCTCCTTCACCGCCGTCCCCTGCTCCTATTAAAGCAGAGGGCAACACCAACTACGAGCCCGCCATACACGTGAAGTACACGATAACCTATAACATATACGGCGGAAAGAACTATCCTCTCAATCCCACATACTATGTATATCAGGTGGGTGTGCCCCGCTTCTACGATGCTTCCAAGCCCGGCTTCATATTCAAGGGATGGTATGCGGACGAGAACTTCACCGCACCTGTGACAAGGATAACCCACGAGCAGCAGGAGGACGTGGTGCTCTACGCCAAGTTCGTACCCGACCTCAACAAGGCAAACTTCGCCGCATATGCTGCAGAGGGTGAAGACGGCATCACCTACGACATAAAGGTATACATAAACGGTGAGGCTGTGAGCCCCGTATACTACACCGCTGAAACGGTAACGGATGAAAACGGCGGCAGATATATCCGGATAACGTCACAGAACGATGGACAGGGCAGCATCACATGCAGTCTGAGGGTGATAGATATTCTCCGGTCGATTTTACCGACTGTTAGCCGGTCGGTAAAACCGACAGTTACCAATTGAGCCAATCTGACCCCCGCCTGACGGCGGGGGTCTTATATAAGCAAAAAGTGAATAGTAATCACTGCATAATCGCATTGACAAGGATGCGGATATAGGTTATTATATAATAAACGACAAAGTCTTTTGACGTTTATTATAAATTTAAGGAGCGATACCATGAGCGAAAGAAAACCACTTGTTACGCATATCTATACAGCAGACCCTTCTGCACATGTATTTGACGGCAAGATA
The DNA here is from genome assembly GCA_017410745.1 of Oscillospiraceae bacterium. Taxonomy (GTDB): domain Bacteria; phylum Bacillota; class Clostridia; order Oscillospirales; family Ruminococcaceae; genus Huintestinicola. The sequence goes on along the minus strand of JAFPPJ010000045.1, from coordinate 1,595 downwards.
TACATCTATCCGTCCCACGACCTTGACCATGACATACCCGACAGCAAGGAAGGCAATGTATACATGATGGAAGACTATCATGTGCTTTCCATGGACAGCCTTGACAGTGAGTGCAAGGACAACGGCGAGGCGCTCCATATGAAGGATGTGCCCTGGGTATCCAAGCAGATGTGGGCACCGGACTGCGCATACAAGAACGGCAAATACTACCTGATTTTCCCCGCACGCGACAAGGAAGGCCTTTTCCGCATAGGAATGGCGCAGAGCGACGATCCCGCAGGACCTTTCACTCCCGAAGCAGACTATATTAAGGGAACATGCAGCATAGACCCCTGCATCTTCGTTGACGATGACGGCAGGAATTATCTGTACTACGGCGGTCTCTGGGGCGGTCAGCTCGAAAAGTGGAAGGACGGCGTATTCGATCCCGACCGCAGCGAGCCTGCTGCAGACGAGCCTATGTGCGGGCCTTTCATCGCAGAGATCAAGGACAACATGAAGGAGCTTGCAGGCGAGCCCATGAAGCTGAGGATGCTCGATGAGAACGGCAAGGACATACTTGCGGGCGATGAGGACAGACGCTATTTTGAAGACCCGTGGATGCACAAGATGGGCGACACATACTATTTCTCGTATTCAACGGGCACTACCCACTATCTCGTATACGGCACGAGCAAGAGCCCCACAGGCCCTTTCACATACAGGGGACGCATACTCGAGCCCGTTATCGGATGGACGACACATCACTCGATAGTGGAGTACAACGGCAAATGGTATCTCTTCTATCATGATTCCGAGCTTTCGGGCGGTGTGGATCATCTGCGCTGTGTAAAGTACACAGAGCTGCATTTCAACGCTGACGGCACTATACAGACAATAAAGCCTTACGAAGAATAAACAATGCCCGCAGAAGCGCAATATGCTTCTGCGGGCTTAACAGTACAGAAAACCGGCGGGTCGATGACCCGCCGGAGCTTTTATCAATACTTGTTCCTTGCTACATAGGTAGTATGCAGGAGCTTATGCGCACGAGCCTTGCCCGGTGCATCGAAGTATTCATCATACAGCACCTTTATAACAGGGCTTTCGTGAGATCTGCGGAATTCCATCTTCTTGTCGTAGTCATAGAGTGCCTTGGAGCGCAGCTTCTTGAGGTCGGTATAGTTGCGCACGGAGTCGCTCTGTACGGGCTGGCCGCCGCCATTGATGCAGCCGCCGGGACAAGCCATTACCTCGATGAAGTGGTACTTCTTGCCCGATTCCATGAGACGTATTATCTCCCTTGCATTGGCAAGGCCTGATACCACAGCAACTCTGAGCTCTGTGCCTGCGATCTTGTAAGTGGCTTCCTTGATGCCCTTAGTGCCGCGGACTTCCTTGAAGTCAACGGTGTCGGACTTGCCGTCGAGGATGCACGCCGCTGTTCTGAGGGCTGCTTCCATAACGCCGCCTGTTGCGCCGAATATTGCGCCGCCGCCCGTAGCGATTCCGAAAGGATCGTCGAACTTATCATCGGGCAGGTCGGTGAAGCTGATGCCCGCACCCTTTATCATCCTTGCAAGCTCACGGGTGGTGAGTGCAACATCCACATCGTC
>JAFPPJ010000044.1 GCA_017410745.1 Oscillospiraceae bacterium | reverse complement strand
TATCCAGAAGATGGTGAAAGCCGGTTTACCGAATAATGCAAATGCAAAGCTGCGCCCCATAACGCCTAAATGGCTGAAGATGTACAGCTTGATAAGGGAGAGTACAGCTTCTATGAAGTACATTAGGGCAGAACCCTTGTAATAACGCTTCTTTTCACCTGATGAGCCTACCCATACCATGCCGTAGCCTATTATCGCAAAAAGCGAAACAGATATGATACTAAGGGGCAGAAAGACAGTCGAGACCGCTTTCAGCACCTTAGTACTCTTGTTTTTATCCATTATGCGATGATAACGCCCTCGTCCGAATCAATGAGCTCGCCTATCACATATGCATCCTCGCCTGCAGCCTTGAGCGCTGCGATAGCCTTGTCGGCATCAGCCTTGTCAACACATGCGATCATGCCGACACCCATGTTGAAGGTGTTGAACATATCTCTTTCGGGTATCTTGCCTGTCTTGGCGATAAGGTCGAAGATAGGGAGCACCTGAACGGCACTTCTGTCTATCTTTGCGGCAATGCCCGCAGGGAGAGAGCGGGGGATATTCTCATAGAAGCCGCCGCCTGTGATATGGGAGAGGGATTTTACCTTAACGCTGTCGATAAGGCTCAGTACAGCCTTTACATATATCCTTGTAGGAGTGAGGAGCGATTCGCCGAGAGTAGTGCCGAGATCGGACTGATGTCTCATCAGGTTCTGCTCGTTTATGGCAAATACCTTTCTTATGAGTGAGAAGCCATTGGAGTGTACACCGCTCGACTTTATAGCGATAAGCACATCGCCTGCCTTCTGTGTTGTGGGGTCGAGTATCTTAGCCTTGTCTACCACGCCTACAGAGAAGCCTGCAAGGTCGTATTCATCCTCGGGCATAAGACCCGGATGCTCTGCGGTCTCGCCGCCTATGAGGGCACATCCTGCCCTTACACAGCCCTCTGCCACGCCGGATACGATAGATGCTATCTTTTCGGGGAAGTTTTTGCCGCAGGCGATGTAATCGAGGAAGAACAGCGGCTTGGCACCGCAGCATATTATATCATTCACGCACATTGCGACGCAGTCGATGCCGACTGTGTCATGCTTGTCCATAAGGAATGCGAGCTTTATCTTAGTGCCCACACCGTCGGTGCCGGAAACGAGCACAGGCTCTTTCATGCCGGCAATATCAGGAGCGAACAGACCTCCGAAGCCGCCGATACCTGAAATAACGCCGGGTATCTGTGTCCTTGCCACATGGCTCTTCATCAGCTCTACCGACTTGTAACCGGCAGTGACATCAACTCCGGCTTCCTTGTAACTATCAGAAAAACTTATCATAATATCTCCTATCGGTTGATCGTGTATGCACGATATGACGTATTGGCGGCTGCGTTACGGATCATTCTTTTCCGTTCCAGCAGTATGTGCAGAGCTTTTCCTCGGGGAGACCTACGGCCTTTACAGTGCCTTCGAGCGACTGGAATTCGAGACTTGTGAGTCTCAGACGGCGGCATATCTCATCACGGAGGAATTTGCCCCTTTCGGTGTTCCTGTCCGCATAATCCTTTATGTATGCCGAACCTTCCTCGCCCTCGCGCTCGAATATTATCTTGCGCGCGATGAGGTCGAGCTCGGATGTGCTGCGGGAGAAGTTGAGGTATTTGCAGCCATACATGATGGGAGGACAGGCAGAGCGCATATGCACTTCCTTTGCACCGTTCTCATACAGGAATTCCACTGTCTCGCGCATCTGTGTGCCTCTTACGATGCTGTCGTCCACAAAGAGCAGGCGCTTGCCTTCGATAAGCTCGTGTACGGGTATCAGCTTCATCTTGGCTACCTGATTTCTCATCTTCTGGTTCTGAGGCATGAAGGAACGAGGCCATGTGGGAGTATACTTGATAAACGGACGTGCGAACGGGATATGGCTGCCGTTTGCATAGCCTATGGCATGAGGCGTGCCCGAATCGGGTATTCCGCATACATAGTCCACATCGGGGAGAGTGCCGTTCGCGATCTCGGTCTGTGCCATGATCTCGCCGTTGCGTGTGCGCATGGTCTCTACGGTAACGCCCTCGTATACAGAGTTGGGATAACCGTAGTATGTCCAGAGGAAGGTGCATATGTTCATATCCGTATGGCCTTCGCTGAGCACTTCACATCCGCTGGGAGTGAGCTTTACTATCTCACCGGGGAGAAGCTCGCGGTATGTCTCATAGCCGAGCTTCTGGAACGCGAATGATTCAAAGGAGCAGCACCATCCGTCATAGCGTCTGCCAATGACTATGGGAAGTCTGCCGTCCTTGTCCCTTGCACAGATGATGCCGTTCTCGGTGAGGATCATCAGAGAGAGAGTGCCCTTCACCTTTTCCTGCATATAGCGGATGCCCTCCTCGAAGGAATCCTTCTGTGCGATGAGAGCGCCTGCTACCGTGCTCCAGTTCACTTTGCCGGAGCTCATTACTTCAAATGACTGGAGATGATCGCTCATTATCTCGTTGCGTATCTCATCGTCATTGTTTATGATGCCGACAGTGCATACTGCGTATACGCCGAGCTTGGAGCGCAGAAGTATGGGCTGAGGGTCTGTGTCGCTTATGCAGCCGATGCATAGGTTGCCCTCCATCGATTCGATGTCATCCTCGAACTTGGTGCGGAAAGGGGAGTTCTCTATGCTGTGGATGGCACGCTGGAAGCCCTTCTCCTCGGAATATGCCACCATGCCGCCGCGCTTTGTGCCCAGGTGGGAATGATAGTCAGTGCCGAAAAATACGTCATTTACTGCATCTATCTTGGATGCAAGTCCGAAAAATCCGCCCATCTCTTATTCTCCGAATATACGCTTCATCATTTCCTGATATGCTTCCTCTACGCCGCCCATGTCTCTGCGGAAACGATCCTTGTCGAGCTTTTCATGAGTGGTGCTGTCCCAGAAGCGGCAGGTATCGGGGGATATCTCGTCTGCGAGTATTATCTGACCCTTGTAGCGTCCGAATTCGATCTTGAAGTCGATGAGGTCTATGTTGTGCTCCTTGAAGAACTTCTTCATGAAGTCATTTACCTTGAAAGCATACTCTGCGATCTTGTCGAGCTCTTCTCTTGTAGCAACGCCGAGAGCGAGAGCATAGTAGTCATTTATGAAAGGATCGCCGAGATCGTCGTTCTTGTAGCTGAATTCGAGTATGGGAGTGAGGAGCTCCTTGCCCTCGGGAACGCCCATCCTCTTGGAAAAGCTGCCTGCTGCAACATTTCTGATGATGACCTCGAGCTGAACTATCTCCACCTTCTTGACAAGAGTCTCACGGTCGGAGAGCTCCTCTACAAAGTGGGTGGGAACGCCTTCCTTTTCGAGAAGGGAGAGCATATAGTTGGTCATCTTGTTGTTGACAACGCCCTTGCCTCTGATAGTGCCCTTCTTTTCACCGTTGAAAGCAGTCGCATCGTCCTTGTAGTCAACGATAACGAGATCGGGATCGCTCGTAGCGAAAACCTTCTTTGCCTTGCCCTCGTAAAGCTGTGCACCCTTGGTAACGTTCATTTTTACATTCCTCCATAGATCAGTTCTTGTTCATCATTATCATATCCGCAGCTCCCTGCGGTGTATTGGATCTGTTGTATATGCCCGTCTGTATCAGAGAGACTTTATCTTTTCCTGCAGAGCGGCATCCTTCCTGACAACGCCGTCTATCATGTCCTGCTTTGCCTTCTTGAGCTGTGTCTTCAGCCCCTCGTCGGAGAGAGCGAGCATCTGGGCTGCGAGTATAGCTGCGTTCTTAGCGCCGTTTACCGCAACTGTAGCAACGGGTATGCCCGAGGGCATCTGTACTGTGGCGAGAAGGGCATCGAGCCCGTCAAATGAAGACTTTATCGGGATACCTATAACAGGCAGAGTGGTGTTGCCTGCGATTACTCCCGCAAGGTGTGCTGCCATGCCGGCCGCACAGATTATAACGCCGAAACCCTTTTCTTCGGCGGATGCTGCAAATTCAGCCGCAAGAGCGGGTGTGCGGTGAGCTGACATAACTCTTGCCTCAAAGGGTATGCCGAAGTTTTTCAGTTCCGAGAGGCAGCCCTCAACAATAGGGAGATCACTGTCCGAACCCATGATAACTGCGACCTTTTTCAATACCATCAATCCTTTCGTACGGAAAATAAAAAATGCGGACATTGCCCGAAGGACAGCCGCATATACACATCAAGGTATGGGAGAGCGGCGTGTGCCTGACACACGCACCGAGAATATGCAGTTGCACATACACTTCATATGCACCGACATGGTCTGCATCCTCCCTGAAAACGGACTTGCTGTCCGCATCTCACAGTACTATTCTAACCTATTTCGGGAGAAAATTCAAGTCCTAAATGAAAACATTTCTAAACAATGTGAGAACGAGTCAAAAAACACAGAAATTCAAGTAAAACTTTGTGCAACATTACTATAGAAAAATGGCGCTTTCGGAGAATTAGGCGTGGGTAAATGAGGTTTTGACGCTTTTGTACAAGTCGGCAGATTAGATTAGACTAACTGTCGCTTAGTTGTGTAAAGCGACAAAATTTAAACAGGACGCATGAAATTAAGAAAAAACGGTTGACATGAAAGGTTAGCATCTGCTATCATAATAACAGATAAAGATAGTCACGACAGGCGGAGGAAATGATGAAAACACTGAAAGATACTCCCATCGGCAGTACGGCGACAGTCGTCAAGCTCCACGGTGAAGGTGCTATACGCCGCAGGATAATGGACATGGGCATAACCAAGGGCACAAAGGTATTCGTGCGCAAGGCCGCACCGCTTGGCGATCCGCTGGAACTCACCGTCAGGGGATACGAGCTCTCGCTGCGCAAGGCAGATGCAGAGCTGATAGAAGTGGAATAAACTTGTATTTTATAAACGCCTCTTTGAAGGCGTTTATTTTCGGGAATTAGAGTTAGTTTAATCTAACTTATGAAAGGACAGATGCGGATGAGTATCCGAATTGCCCTTGCGGGCAATCCCAACTGCGGCAAGACGACGCTGTTCAATGCACTTACCGGGTCGAACCAGTTCGTGGGCAACTGGCCGGGCGTCACCGTTGAGAAGAAAGAGGGCAGGCTCAAGGACAAGGATGATGTTATCGTCACCGACCTCCCCGGTATATATTCGCTTTCACCCTATACCCTTGAAGAGGTGGTGGCGAGAAATTATCTTATATATGAGCGCCCCGAAGCGATACTAAACATCGTTGACGGCACCAACCTTGAAAGGAATCTGTACCTCACCACGCAGCTTGCAGAGATCGGGCTTCCCCTCGTTATCGCGATAAATATGATGGACGTGGTGGAGAAGAACGGCGACAGGATAGATATCGAAAGGCTTTCCAAGGAACTCGGCTGCAAGGTCATGGATATATCCGCCCTGAAGGGTACGGGCATCACGGAAGCGGTAGAGGCTGCGATAAGAGCGGCAGACAAGAACAAGCCCGTGCCGCATCACGTCTTTTCCGGGCCTGTGGAGCATGCACTTGCACATATCGAGGAGGCGTGCGTGCATGACCTCCCCGATGAACAGCAGCGCTGGTATGCGATAAAACTGTTCGAGCGCGATGCGAAGGTCATGGAGAAGCTTGGCATATCCGAGGAGACTGCCGCGCATATCGAAAAGGATATAGCAGGTGCCGAGCGTGAGCTCGATGATGATGCGGAGAGCATCATCACGAACGAAAGATACAACTATATCACGTCCATTACCGAAAAGTGCGTGGAGAAAAAGAACAAGGGCATGCTCACCACCTCTGACAAGATAGATAGGATAGTAACGAGCCGTTTTCTGGGTCTGCCAATATTTGCCGCTATCATGTTCACGGTGTATTTCACGGCTATGGTGGCTGTGGGCACACCCATGACGGATTTTGTGAACAACAGCGTGTTCGGCGATGGCTTCCACCTGTTCGGCATCGGCTCGGAGCAGTATGAGCAAAAGAGCGTTGAATACAGGGATGCGCTCAGGGCAGCGAATGCATACTGTAAATTTGATCCCGGAGCGGATGGGTTTGACCCGGATGAGGCGCTGTCACGCATGAGTGAGGCTTCTGGCAGTGACTTCACTGCTATATCCGTGCAGGACGAGGAAACGCTGGGAACATCGGAGATGAAGGTATACTTCACCGAAGTACCGGCAGATGCGGGTGAGGATGTGGTGCCCATATCCTATCTCGACAGCGTGGGATATTTTAGCGAGAACGGCTTTGATGCGCCCGACCCTGCGGCATACGGTACATGGGTGCCGAGCATACCCGCGATAATCGAAGGACTGCTTGACAGGGCGAATGTGGCAGACTGGCTCAAAAGCCTTATCCTTGACGGCATAGTTTCCGGAGTGGGCTCGGTCATAGGCTTTGCCCCGCAGATGTTCGTCCTGTTTCTGATGCTCGCATTCCTTGAAGCCTGCGGATATATGTCAAGGATCGCATTCGTGCTCGACAGGGTATTCAGCAGATTCGGCCTTTCCGGCAAATCCTTCATCCCTCTGCTGATAGCATCGGGATGCGGCGTACCGGGCATCATGTCGAGCAGGACGATAGAGAATGTGAACGAGCGCAGGATGACGCTCATCACCACCACGTTCATACCATGCGGAGCGAAGATGCCCGTCATAGCTATGATAGCGGGCGCTGTGTTCGGCGGATCGGCATGGGTGGCTACCTCGGCGTATTTCGTGGGCGTCGCTGCCGTGATAATATCGGGAGTCATACTCAAAAAGACATCCGCATTCGCAGGCGAGTCTGCGCCCTTTGTAATGGAGCTCCCTGCATATCATATGCCCACCGCAAAGAATGTGCTGCGCTCGATGTGGGAAAGAGGCTGGTCATTTGTAAAGAAGGCGGTATCGGTAATACTCGTATCGTCGGTTATAATATGGTTCACTACATATTTCGGATTCACGGATGAAGGCTTCAGGATGCTCTCTGTGGATGAGCTGGATATGTCCTTGCTTGCGGCGTTCGGCTCTGTCTTTGCATGGATATTCAAGCCCCTCGGATGGGGCACATGGCAGGCGGCTGTGGCTACGCTGACAGGCCTTGTGGCAAAGGAGAATATAGTCGGCACTTTAGGCGTGCTCTACGGCGGCAGGGATACTACCGTGTGGCAGACACTTGCGGCATCGTTCACCACTGTCACCGGGTATTCATTCCTTATGTTCAATCTCCTGTGCGCACCCTGCATAGCAGCGATAAGCGCCATAAAGCAGGAAATGAACAGCGCTAAATGGACATTCTTCGCAGTGGCGTGGCAGTGCGGCTTTGCATATTGTACTGCGTTCCTTATCACACAGTTCGGCAATCTCTTCACGGGAAACGGCAGTGTTCCCGGGACTATCGCTGCAGGAGCCCTCACTGCGGTCGCTCTGTATTTCCTGTTCGTGAAGAAGCTGCAGGTTTCTCAGGTGCAGAAATAACGGGAGGTCGGTATGATGATGTGGATAACGGCTAATATCGGGACAGTCGCCGTGCTTGTGCTGCTTGTCGTAATAGTAGGGCTTGCGGTCGCATCTATCGTGAATGACCGCAAAAAAGGAAAGTCCTGCGGCTGCGGATGCGAGCACTGTGCGATGAGCAAGTCATGTCATAAAACATAAGTAAAATAATAAAGCGCATCCTGTAAGATGCGCTTTTTGCATGATAATGTCGTTTAGTATAATAAAACGATACAGCCGGTGCGTACCGCGCAGATCCGGGGTTTGACTGTAAATTTGTCAAAACACTTGCAATTGTCGGACGGTTGTGGTATAATATACTTTTGAACAGATACAGGGGGTGGCATATATGAAGAAAAAGATACTTGCAGCTGCAGTGCTGTGCCTTTTGACGGCGTGTTCGGATCGTTCGGATGAACAGGTGACTATCCCCGAATCTGTGCTGACAACAGTGACTCCTTCACAGACAACGGTACAGAGCAAGCCCGATATCGCTGCCGATCCTTACGGCGACGGCGGAGCAAGTACCAGCGTCAATACGGATGTGGTGCTTGATGAGACCACCGCAAGTGCAAAAGATACAGGGAATGACGATGTTATCGCCGATGATAAGGCGACGGCGAGTAATGCGCCTGCAGAGACGACAGCTTCGCAGGAGGTGCTGTCTAAGTCCGAGTCCTCGTCGGATGTGACGGTGAGCATAAAAAGGACGGGCGGCTGGAACGACGGCAGCCACGATTTTGCCCAGTATGACGTTACGGTGAAGAACAGCGGCAAGAAGAATGTTACGGACTGGACTGTGACCATCCCGTCGGGCAAAGCTGTGGTAGATCAGTCGTGGAATACGGAGATATCCGCTTCTGGCGGCAATATAACAGCAGGTCCTGTGGACTATAACTCCGTGATATATCCGGGCTCGGATGCGAGCTTCGGCATGATAATAAAGGATCCCGCAGGCATCAGCATTGATGCGGCTGCGGTGGTATGCGTGTTCGGCGAGGTGCAGAACAACTGGGGCGGCTCGGACAACGGCGGAGGCGCTGTGAAAACATCGCCTGCAAAGGATGTGCCCGCACCGGATACGGATGACTGGCTCTCCGTCAAGGGGAACAAGATAGTGGACAGCAAGGGCAAAGAGGTATGGCTTACGGGTGTCAACTGGTTCGGATACAATACGGGTACGAATACATTTGACGGACTCTGGGCGTGTGACCTCAATTCCTCTATCGAAGCCATTGCAGATCACGGCTTCAATCTCCTGCGCGTGCCGTTCTCTGCGGAGCTGATAAACCAGTGGGCAAAGGGCAGTTATCCCACAGCAAACTACAACCATGCATACAATTCATATCTCAATGATATGAACAGCCTTGAGATTTTCGACTATGTGGTCGGACAGTGCAGGGCGAACGGCATAAAGATAATGATAGATATACATTCCGCTCAGACAGATGCTTCGGGGCATATGAAGCCTATGTGGTATGAGGGGAATGTGACAGAGAAGGATTACCGCGCGGCACTGTCGTGGATGGCAGACAGATACAAGAATGACGATACTATCATCGCGTTTGACCTGAAAAACGAGCCTCACGGCAAGGCAAACGAGTCGCCCCGTGCAAAGTGGGACGGCAGCAAGGATGCGGACAACTGGAAATATGAGGCAGAGCTTGCCGCAAATGCGGTGCTCTCGAAGAATCCCAATGTGCTCGTAATGGTAGAGGGCATAGAGATATACCCGAAGGATGTCAAGAGCGGCTATAAGTCCACCGATCCCGGCGATTACTACAGTACATGGTGGGGCGGCAATCTCAGAGGAGTTAAGGACTATCCCGTCGACCTCGGGAAATACAGCAGCAAGCTCGTGTATTCGCCGCATGACTACGGCCCTTCCGTGTATCAGCAGGAATGGTTCAAGGGAGAATACACCTACGAATCACTGAAAAAGGATGCGTGGAACGACAACTGGCTGTATATCCACACGAGCAAGACCGCACCCATACTCATAGGCGAGTGGGGCGGCTTCATGACAGAGCCCAATCTGAAATGGATGAAGTATCTGCGCAGGCTCATCAAGGAAGAACGTCTCAATCACACGTTCTGGTGCTTCAATGCCAATTCGGGCGATACAGGCGGACTTGTCAAGGATGATTTCGTCACATGGGACGAGGAAAAATATGATTTCGTCAAAGAGGTGCTTTGGCAGGAGGACGGCAAGTTCGTAGGCCTTGACCACAAGATACCGCTCGGCGAGAACGGAAAGACACTTTCATGAAAAGGAGCGTACAGTATGAAGGCTGTAGTAACTGTAATAGGAAAGGATGCAGTGGGCATCCTTGCAAAGGTCAGCGGGATATGCGCTGAGAACAATGCGAACGTTATAGAGGTGACGCAGAGCGTCCTCCAGGATATGTTCGCCATGATCATGCTCGTGGATATAACCAATATAAACGGCAGCTTCACGGCTCTGCAGGACAAGCTCACCGCTCTCGGTGACGGCATGGGTCTCAAGATACACACCATGCATGAGGATATATTCAATACTATGCACACCATATGATAGGAACTATACGATATGATCAACGTTTACGATATTCTTGAAACAATAAGGATGATACAGGACGAATGCCTTGATATACGTACCATCACGATGGGTATATCACTTCTCGACTGTATCGACAGTGATATTGACAAGGCCTGCGACAAGGTATACGACAAGATATGCACACGCGCTGCAAAGCTCGTGTCTGTGGGCGAGGAGATAGAGAAGGAGTACGGTATCCCCATCATAAACAAGCGTCTCTCCGTCACTCCCATAGCTATGATATCCGCTTCCTGCAGCGGCTCTCCTGTGAAGTTCGCACATACGATGGAGAGGGCGGCAAAGGAATGCGGCGTGAACCTCATCGGCGGATATTCCGCACTTGTACAGAAGGGCTTCTCCGCAGGCGATGAAAGGCTCATACGCTCTATACCCCAGGCGCTTGCTGAGACCACCTGCGTATGCTCCTCCGTCAATGTCGGCTCCACGAAGACAGGCATAAACATGGATGCTGTGGGACTTATGGGACACATCGTCCGTGAGACCGCAGAGCTTACAGAGAAGGACAGATGCTTCGGCGCTGCAAAGCTGGTGGTATTCTGCAATGCTGTTGACGATAACCCGTTCATGGCGGGTGCGTTCCACGGCGTCGGCGAGCCCGACTGCATAATAAATGTGGGCGTATCCGGCCCCGGTGTTGTGCGCTCGGCACTCTCAAAGTATCCCGATGCGGATATAACACAGCTTGCGGATATAATAAAGAAGACAGCATATAAGATAACCCGTGTGGGTCAGCTCGTGGGCGTGACCGCATCCGAAAGGCTCGGAGTGCCCTTCGGCATAGTAGACCTGTCACTTGCACCTACCCCTGCGGTGGGCGACAGCGTAGCATATATCCTTGAGGAGATGGGTCTTGAGAAGTGCGGCTGTGCAGGCACTACCGCGTGCCTTGCGATGCTCAACGATGCAGT
>JAFPPJ010000043.1 GCA_017410745.1 Oscillospiraceae bacterium | reverse complement strand
TGTATGGGTTGGGATGAGCAGCAGTCCGTCGGCAAGGTATGACACTATGCCGTCTATGAGCCCGTCGGCACCGTTCTCTATGCCGCCTGTGGAACGCAGTGATGCGTGGACTGTCACCTTATCATCGGGTCTTATGCCGTTTTCTCTAAGAAGAGCATGTATATCTGTTTTTGTTATCATATCTTTCTCCTACAGCTGTATCTTGCCCTTGCGGTATCTGCCGAAATATTCGCCGTCATCGACATATTTGCCAGTCTCGGACACCCACATGGGGAACTTTCCGCATGAGAGCATCGTCTGACCGTTGAGCACTCCTGTATGGAAGGATATATGCCTGAACTGCCTGAGCACCAGCTCAAGTCTTGTATATCGGCAGCCATCGGGCTTCTCGCACAGCATATCATCCGTAAGGCTGTCGAGATAGTCATAGGTCTTCTTCTCCACCATATCAAGATAGGCAAGGAGCTGTTCGTCGGTGAGCACCGTACTGCAGGGCTTCTCGGGATCGTCCATGCCCTCCTCATGGAATTCCGGCTCCTCATAGTCAATGGGGTTAATGAACCACTTGTCCGCAGAGTGCAGTGCATGGTATACCCATCGCCAGCAGGGAGCACCATAGCATACCGCATCCCTGTCATAGGTCATTATTGATGTGCGTATATTCAGGAAATTGGGCTTCACCGTGTCCTTGATGATCATGCACAGCTCGTTTGCGGGCGCTTTGGTCATGACCATATTGCACCTGCCCCATTTCTCATCCTTCCAGCGGTACGCATCTTCTGTGATGCTTCTCAGGGCAAAGCCTGCGCTCTCATAGCATTTCCTTGCTCTCTCGTTCGCATCGAACACATTGAGCTGCACTGCATCGGCTCCGAGCGTATTAAAGCAGTATCTCGCAGCGGTACGTACCATCTCTCTGCCATAGCCCTTTCCGCGAAGCGCCGGGTCTATCATCACAAATGCCAGCATAGCTTCATTGCTCTGTGCATTGACGCTGCAGCATATGAATCCCACCACGGTGCCGTCAGCTTCTGTCGCTACAAACGGGCAGTCGCCGTATTTCTCGTGCATAAATGCCAAGGCCCGGAAAAAGTCGTCCTTCTCAAGCGGGAATCTCATATGTCCCGCACACCACATGGCATGGATGCGTTCATCGGTCATCCAGCCCCGTATCTTTTCAAAGTCATACTCATGTATATATGGTCTTAGTCTCATACTATCCACTCCTTATCAGAACCTGTCATAGTGTATGCGTGAGGATATGTCTATTTCCTTCTGCCTTACAGCCGCCGCCTTCTTGGGTACGCCTATGCCGATGAAGCACGGCATCTCATATCCCTCCGGGAAGCCCAGCACCTTTCTTGCGTGCTCCGCCTCATCCCCCAGCGGTATCCTCAGATCGCATCCGAGCCCCTCCGCAGTCGCCGCAAGGAACAGATTCTCTATGCTGCACCATATGGATGCCAGACAATTCAGATGGGATATGCTCTCCGGGTGAAGTATGTCCACTCCCTTTGCGCCAAACAGCGGCACTATAATGGCAGAGGCATCAAACAGCATCCTGTACTGCTTCGGTACAGCATTGCGGTAGCATTCCTGCTGCAGCGCATCGGAAAGATCCCAGTCCCTTATCAGTGCGTCCATATCCTCATCGGATATGCTCTTTGGTATGGGCTTTAACAGCTCCGCTGCCTGCGCCTTGTCGGTGACTATGATAAAATGCCAGTCGCGCATATGGTCGTTCGTCGGCGCTTTGAATGCGGCGGAAATGATACGTCTGAGCACTTCATCGGATATCTTCTCATCCTCAAAATCGCGTATCGTCCGTCTGTTGTTTATCGCATCATACAGTTCCATAGCATCCTCCGTTATGCCGCCCGCTGTGAGCGGCGGTCATATCCACATATCCATTGCTGCTCCCATACGTTCATTCGGCCTTTCGGAAAATCCGAACTTCTCGTAGAAGCTTTCTCTGCCCTTTGCCGCAAGCAGGTGCAGCTTTATCTCCCAGCCCTCTTTTTTCTCTGCTCTGAGCTTCTCCAGGAGCCTTTCTATCATTTTGCCTGCAAGCCCGTTGTGACGGTACTTTTCGGTAACGATCACATCCGTAAGGTATGCGCTGTAGCTGTGATCCCATACTATCCTTGCCATGCCTATGACTTCACCGTCAAGGCGCACGGATATATTCGCAAAGCTCCTGTCGAGCCCGGACTGCGCTTCATCTGCGGGTATCTGCTTCCAGCCCGCCTCCGCACGCAGCCTCAGATAGTCCTCCACGGGTATATCATCGGTAAATACAAACATGATCCTCAGCTCCTTATGATATCACGATATCTGCGGATGTCTCGGGATGATATTCCTTCACATATCTGCGCTCTGCGGGGAAGTAGCGATTCTCGTACTTTTCGGTGATGCTCTGCCTGTCGC
>JAFPPJ010000042.1 GCA_017410745.1 Oscillospiraceae bacterium | reverse complement strand
TCAAGCATGCTTCCGCTCACCTTTGATCCGGACGAATCGCTCAGCATGACAGAGGATGATGTTGAGCATTATCAGTGGGCAGATGCTGAATATATCCTGAAGGATGAAACGCTCAGTCTCACCGATCTCAATCAGAGCAAGAACAATGCGAATTACGAAGCGTATGAGCTTACCGATGATGATTACTGCTTCTCCCATATAGACTATGAGCTGCAGATCGTCAAGGGCAAATTCGACGTGAATGACAAGACCTTCAAGAACAGCGGATTTGATGCCTCGGACGAACCCGAGATAGAGGTGAGAGTGCGCCTGAGGGGCAGCTCGGATTATGTGACCGTGGGCACATACAATGCCCGCACTAAGGTCATGACCCCCGCAGCAGATGCGGATGATATCGTATCCGCCATCTCAGAGACGGGCGTGGTATTCAAGAATGATGATGTGGTCGGCTTTGAGTTCTATTCAAAGAATAAGTTCTTCATCACATCTGTGGATGCATCTCCCTATGTGACGCTCAACCCCACCCCCGGCGTTATCGGCGCTATAGGCTCTGATATCGCAACTCCCGAAGAATACAAGATACGCATAGACAATACCGCGGAGCTCACCATCAAGAAGCACGATGATACTACAGCCTACAGCGGTACTGCCATAGGCAAGACCTATATATCGAAGGAAAACAGATTTTCTTCCATAAAGAAGATAGTTAATATCCCCTCCGATGAGAACGAGGTCATGAACCACCTGTACAAGGTGCCCTGGAAAGTAGAGATGTACGAAAAGGTGAAGGAAGGCGCAAATGCGGATTCCTATCCCTACGTTTATCAGCAGAGCGGACGCTTCTACGATCTGCTGCCCGTTACCTCCACCGCAAGGATAGAGGGTGTCAGGGTATATGCGGGCAATGCCGACGGCTCATATGTACAGCTTGAAGAGGGCGAATATACTTACAGCGTGGACGAGCACCGCTATGATGCATCGAGAAAGATGGACCGCGTACTGCTCACGGTGGATATAGACAGGGGAGCGTACTTCTACTGGCTCGAGGTCACTACCGTTCATACCTACGAGGATATCCTCGACTACGGCAGATACCTCATGAACTCCGCTGCATATGAGACGGGCAATGAGGATATCGCAGGCGGATACCCCGACAACGGCGGTACTATCTCCGAAAAGAGCCTGATGCATGACCTTGACCCGGACACCGATGACCGCAAGTTCATATACGCACAGAACAACTGGAACGTGCAGGCGCTCATCTCAAATCTTATCGGTTTCCGCAAGCAGGTAAGCTCCAAGAGAGATATTATACCCTCATCCAAGGCGATAGTGGGTCCCGATGAGATATACACCTACTCATTCCGTCTGAAGAACGGCAACACCAATCAGAAGAACATCGTGTTCATGGATGCGATAGAGGATCTGAACGGCACTGACAACTATAACGAGGCATATGG
Organism: Oscillospiraceae bacterium; assembly: GCA_017410745.1. Classification (GTDB taxonomy): domain Bacteria; phylum Bacillota; class Clostridia; order Oscillospirales; family Ruminococcaceae; genus Huintestinicola. The sequence goes on along the minus strand of JAFPPJ010000042.1, from coordinate 1,921 downwards.
CTTCGTAAGAGAGTGGAGAGGCGAGCCGGTCGGATTCAGACTTGGCAATCTCCCGTCACTGGGCATAAAGCCTGTGCTGTATGTGACGACCAATGAGATGGATCTGAGAAAATATGCACCGCATGACAGCGGATATGCGACGGACGACACCTTTGCAAAGGAATTTGTATCAAATGTAGTTGCTGACACTGATGCCGGCTGGGTCAAGCTGGAATGTACGGTAGACGGCACGGGCAAGACTACATGGTACACCGCAAGCGGACAGGAATACGACCTTTCAAATATGAAGGCGTTCGTGATCGACCTTTCCAAGAAGGACGACAATACAGATTTCGTTCTGGCGCCCAACGGCACAGTATCATTCTCGCTCGATATGCGTTCGCCTGCTTCGGGCATGGTGGACACCGACAAAGACGGCGACGGTGTGTACGACGATATCTACACCTACAACAATGCATATACCTGCTATGCGGAAAGTGCTACCGGCAATACCGATGCATACGAATCGGCATTCATGCACTATGAGCATACCACGGTGACTTACCGCGTGATAGGCGACGTGCGTCTGAAGAAGACCAACAGCTCCACAGATGCGGCGATACCGGGCGTACAGTTCAAGCTCACGGGCACATCGGACTACGGTGAGAACATCGAACTGTATATGACCACCAATGCTCACGGTGAGATAGTATTCTCGGGCATCGAAAAGGGAACATACACCCTTACCGAGGAGCATCAGACCGATGACTACCTGCCCATCACATCCATGACTGTCGTAGTGGATGAGAACGGTACAGCACATATACAGACCGCCAACAATGAAGTGCTTGCATTTGACATAAACCTTAATATGGTAGACAGCAACGGCACTGTCACCATGGGCGTGACATATGACCTGTATGATGACGGCGGTAATCTTATCGCCACCGAGACACAGCCCTATTCCGACCAGGGCACATATATCTTCAAGGATATACCTGTAGGGGAATACAGACTTGATGAGACAAAGGGCGCTAATGTAACAAGCTATGACATCAGTGTGGATAACAACAGCGTGGTATGGGATTATAACAACACTGATACCATCAAGACGGATAACGAAGGCATCAGGCGTTTCTACAGGCTCACAAGGAAGCTGTACGATGTGGAGAACACACCGAGAGTACACGGCGACCTGAGATTCTTCAAGCGCGACAGCAAGACCGACAAGACCGTATCAGGCTCTGTATTCACCCTCACCACAATTGGCAACGGCGACAATGACAAGACCAAGTACGGTTATGAGTATACCAAGACAGCAGAGGGCACCGGCGGTACAGTCCTTTTCGAGAATATCGAAATGGGCAGATATGTGCTGACGGAGACCACCTATCCCGATGGCTATGTGCCTGTCACCACGGTGAGATATATCGCTGTGACAGCAGGTGCGGGCAATAAGGCGATCATCAGGATGTACAGCGACAGCGACTACTCCGTTGAGGTGACGGACAAGTCCGGCGATGTGTATGTGATAAAGAACGAACCGTTCTATAATTTCCGCATACGCAAGGTGGACTCGGTCAATACCACAGAGAAGCTGTCCGGTGCGGTGTTCACCCTTGTCATCAATGATGTATCCTCTATCGAGACCTCACAGCTCGACCCGTCTGTATGGACGAATGTGGGCGGCACCTATGTGCAGACCATCACCACCGATGCGAACGGACTTGCACAGTTCAAGGACATAAAGGGGGGAGGCTGTACATATGTACTGACTGAGACCGCTGCGCCTGCAAATCACAGACCGATAAGCGCTGATAATATCATAAAGTACGATGTGACCGTCAGCGCAAACGGTGTGCCCACATTCACAAAGCAGAGAGATGCAGCGGATGTTGTGATCGAGCCCGATGAGGGCGGCACCATCTACGATATCACCAAT
>JAFPPJ010000041.1 GCA_017410745.1 Oscillospiraceae bacterium | reverse complement strand
TCCGCACCCGGGAAGATATTCAGACTGCGCTTTCCTTCTTCTCGCTCCACCTGAAAACACTTCCGGTCAAGGCTTCGGACAGATACAGATACTCTCCGTCCGTATCAACGCAGGAAAAGCGGAAATCGTCGGCTGTCACGAGATACATCCGGCTTTCCCCCGTATCCATATCATAACCCAATATGATATTTGAGTCAATCGAGGTCATATACAGCATATTGCCGCACGATACGTAACCGGTCACAGCATAAGAATCACCCCTGACTCTGCTCTTCCATGCATAAAAAGGCGCTGCGATAAAGTCAACTCCCTGCTTTTTCAGCTCCATGACGCACATCATATCCATGCTGCAGGGAATATAGTATATCCTGTCTTTATAGATCACGCTGCCTATATACATCAGCGCATCCGGCATATCCTCTCCCCAGAGCTTTACCACCTGTCTGCTCTCGTGATCAAAGGCAGCAGGCTGCGCTGCATAAAACGGAGTCAGATAAAGATCATCCTCAAAGCTTTCCATGCGAGAATACGGAGAATGCCAGACGATATCGCCATCCTCAGAGTGCAGCTGAGCCGCTAAACGCCGGCAATTTCCGTCATCATCAGCCTTAAGCTCTGATAAAGTCTGAAGACCGCCGGCACAGGTCAGTGCATATGTGCTCCCCGATGCGTCTTTTTTCACGTCACGAAGCCAGGCTCTTTCATCCGGAGCATCCTCATAATCAATCTCATAATTAATGATATACACAGGCTTTCCCACTACCGCGAACAGGTTTATCACAGAGGTTGATTCCTCTCCGACATACGCATCACACACGGCAACAACCCTTGAGATATCATCCGTTGTATCGTAAACGCCTATACTGTTGTCGTTAAAATAAGACAGAAGTTCCTCATACATCTCAGAAAGCTCCGGTCTCATGGCGCTTATGGTGCTCTTTAACAGCGGATGCGGTCTCCATACGATAAAGATATCATCGCGCCCTTCAACAGCCTCAAATATCTTTTTCAGCTTCTTTAAGGCGTAATCCCCGAACTGCAGGAGATTGTTGATACTGGTATTCACGAAAACAAGCTTTTTACCGGTCTTTTGAAGTCCCCACTCGGGCGGATACGACACATTCTCCCTCGTCAGTTCGATCACACGGTCAAGCTTCGGGGAACCGAGCGGTATCACCTTGTCGGCAGCCGAACGGCTTTCGAAAGCCCTGATATAATTCTCGCACTGTGCCACATGTACATCAACGTAGGTATTCGAAGACAGCTGAACGTAAGCCTCCGACATAAACCCGCCCGTGACATAGTACGGCACATATATAAGCTTTCTCACATATTTCTTGAGATTATAGGAATAAAAATCAGAAACCACTCTGGTAACGCTGTTCAATTCATCAAAAGGATTGTGTATATATCCGATATCAACGGTTTCATGCGCCGCACCACCCATATACTTCCGGTGATCCTCTACCTGAAAAAGCTTTGCGAACGCTTCTCCCTCATAGCATTCATTCCATCTGTCAGCTCCCTTGTCATACTGCCTGTACGGTATGGGAACAACCGATACCTCACAGTGCGGATCGTCGATAGCAGCCTGATACACGCTGCTTAAGGAATCCCACATCTGTATCTTGTACGGAAAAAAGACCACACGAAGCTTTCTGTCCGGCTCTCCCGCCCCCTCAAACCTGTCAAGGGCATTTTTATATGCCCAGTCAAAGAGATTATAGGGAGCTGACTCCTCCCTCGTCTTACTCCACGGCTTGGTGTTACCCATATAGTGTATTATATGGGCCCGTCTGTACAGAGAATCCATGACATTTTCGCATATCTTGAGTTCATCATCGGTTATGCCCCTTAATGTATCGTAGGACAGAAAATCAAGCACCTGTATATCCTCATCCGCTGTATCCGCATAATCGAACCTGTTGACAAAATAGTACGCAGGAGGCAGATTATACCTGTTCCACGGCAGATACAGAAGCTTATCGTAATACAACTCATTCATCACATCCTGATCGTTGTATTCGTAGCGCTCATAGTTTTTATAGATCGCATCAAGAAGCTTTTCAGCCGCCCCGTCAGCCCTTAAATATTCCAGGTTAAAAAGCATGACTCCGGCATTGAAATAACTGTATTCACCGGGGATGCCAAGCCTTCTTTTGTTTGCTTCATGAAAGCCGTTTATCTTCCCGAATATGTCCTCGCATACTCCGAAGGCATATCCGGACAGATCCGTATCGTAAAGCTCGCGAAGATCTCCCTTTACCACCATATCAACATCAAGATACAGGATCCTGTCCATATCGGCCGGCAGCATATCTATCGCCAGGATACGGTAATATGTATCCACACTGATCCCGTTTCTTGAGGTTACCCGCTTCTTAAACTCATCACCCACATACAGTGGTAT
>JAFPPJ010000040.1 GCA_017410745.1 Oscillospiraceae bacterium | reverse complement strand
CCCTCCTTCTGCATATTCGTCGATGACGATGTGCCACAGGAGATATATGACAGGCTGTGCGCTGCCTATGATGCCCTACCGCCCGTATACTTCGGGATGAGGCACACCGAGGGCGTGAACAGTGCAGGCAGGCGCGGCGTGATGCGCACATCCGCATTCTATGGCAGGATAATAGGCGATATACCGCAGAGCGCTGAGGATTTCCAGCTAATACGCGATGAAGACCTTGCCTGCGCCACAAACGGCAGTATATTCTTCGGCGGTGCTCAGTTTGCAGATATCCGCCGCAAAATAAAGGCACGTCCCGATGCAGACCGATTCGCAAAGCTGTCCGCCGAGGTCGAATCCATGTCCAAGCACGGCGAATACAATCTGCTCCGCATGCTCGAACGAGGAGATATCACAGCCGCATCGCTGTCGCTGTCGCTCTATCTTGCATCCGCAATGAGGGCAGAGCATCTGATACACGGGCGTTTCGCCCCCTATCAGAAATGGCTCCACCGCAGCACGAGAGATATATCCCCCGAGCTGTACACGCTCACCGATGAAGCAGTACTCTCATTCCCCGACAGCGCAGCGGAGTATATCGAAAAAATAAACGCACACATACTTAAAGGGCTTGCCGATGCGGGTCTTTCGGACAGCACACTTCCCGCAGCCGCAGCAGCAGACCTGCTTGAGCTTGCGCAGCGCGCCAACCGCGCACAGAAGATAATCGACATAGAATGGGCGATGTTCGACAAGGTGCAGAACAAAGGCGGCAGAGCCTCCTGTCAGGATGACTACCCCACCTTCTCCATCATGCGCAAGAGCCAGTATTACTGCTTTGACACCGGCCTGCTCGACAGCATCCTGCGCGACTTCACCGCCGCAAGGGACATCGGGCGCAACGTCATAACCGAGAAATACGGCTACATGATGCGCTACACCGTACCCGAAGAATTCGCACAGATAGAAAAAAGCCTGCCGGAGATATCACCGGTCAAGGCCTCATTCATAGATGCCATCGCACCCATACAGACAGGGTGGATGGAGGAATTTGCGGCAAAGTACCCGAGACTCGCGTCTAACGCCCGCATGATACACTCCGAGGAAGATATGCCCTCGTATGCCTCCTATGAGACATACCTTCGGGGCGAGCTTGCCACCTATTCCGAGGAGACAGTGGCGTTGTACGGTGCATTCATCGCATCCATCGCGCGATCAGGCGGCAATCTTGCCGAAATGACTATATCCCGCTCCGTACATATGTACGGCTATGCATCCCTTGAGGAAGCGGAAATGTCACAGAAGTGACAGCTTATCCCTGAGATACTCGTATCTCAGACGCTTCTCCTCCTTCGCAAAATGCACGTCCCGTGACTGCAGCGGGCAATCGTCGTAGACAAGCACCTCACCCTTGAACTGCTCACTTGTCAGGTCAAAGGTGATGCCGCCAACGACATTGAAGCAGTGGTAATTCCCACCGCTCCGCAATATGCCCCGCACCTCGCCGCCGAATATGTCCTGCGCGAGGAATGCGGTTATGCTGCACTGTCCGAGTGTGATGTTTTCCTTGCTCCAGCCCTCTCTGAGGCGCGGCGCACAGGTATACTCACACCATATCCCCGACAGAGCGTCGTACAGGTCATAGGGCGTTTTCACACAGGGGTACTTCCCCGAAATATTCGTCACTGTGTCAAGTGCGCTTTGAGCACCGTAAAATCTGTACATAATGACCTCCCATAAAAAATCAAAGAACGGAGAAATGATATGGCTCGCATCAGATTTCATCTGCCTGATATGTGGTATCACGGCAAACTCAACCTCAGACTCATCGACATGATAAAGGAGCATCCGGAGTATTTCCGCGACGGCGTGGAGATAGCTTCTGTATACGGCTGCTTCCCTCCTGCTATATGGAACGGCGGCAGAAATGTCAACGGCTTTGCCGATGAGCCCACGATAAAGATCGTGCTCGATGAATTCAACTCCCGCGGTGTGCCCTGCCGCTTCACCTTCACAAATCCCCTGCTTGAGGAGAAGCACATGAGCGACCCATTCTGCAACAGGCTGCTCCAGCTCGCAGACAACGGCTTCAATGAATGCATCGTCAACACACAGGTAATGGAGGACTATCTCAGGGCGAACTACCCGAACTACAAGCTGACCTCCTCCACCTGCAAGCAGATACGCGACTTCGACTCGCTCATCGCCGAGCTTGACAAGGATTACAGCCTTGTAGTGCTCGACTACAACTTCAACAACGACTTTGAGCTGCTCGAGCGCATTCCCGAAAAGTACCGCAAGCGCATAGAAGTGCTCATCTGTCCCTACTGCTACCCCAACTGCAAGCGCAGGGGCGAGCACTACCGTTTCCTCGGCGAGCAGCAGATAAAGCTTGCCACCCTCAACTCATTCAGGGGTATGGGCGGCATCGCTGCAGGCGGCATGAACTTCGTATCCGAGCAGACCTTCCAGTGCGAGGCGATCTCCATGAACTTCCTGCAGACCACCAAGTTCTCCACCCATGTTCCGCCCGAGAACGTATACGGCAGATATTCCGAGCTCGGCTACGAGCACTTCAAGATAGAGGGACGCACCATGCACCCCCTCAACCTCATCGAAAGCTTCGCATACTACATGGCAAAGCCCGAATACAAGGATCACGTCCGCCTCGAGCTCGGCCTCTACTACTTCCAGATGCAGGGCTGACCGGGCAAAGCCCGGGATTACCCGATAGGCATTTGAGCGGGACTTCTGTACTATCTCGGAACATTGGGTCAAATCAATAATGAGTATATTGAAGCCTTTCTGTAAGATCAGGACATAGGGGGCATGGGGGCACCGCCCCCATTAAGAATGTGATGAAACACCTGCGGCTGTTTCATCACTCCTTCACTAAACCCTATACCCTATACCCTAAATTCTATACAAAATGCATAATGCACGGTATGACCCGATGCATTATGCATTTTTCATTATTCTTCTTCGTCGCTCTCGGGCATATCCCAGTTGTGATATACGTTCTGAACGTCGTCGTTGTCCTCAAGGTTCTCAAGAAGGAGGTTCATCTTCCTGATAGCCTCATCATCGGTGAGCGTGGTGTAAGTGGAAGGTATCTTCACAGCCTCGGCAGAAAGCACGGTGTAGCCCTTTGCCTCGAGTGCCTCTCTTACGCTGCCCACATCGTTGGGCTCGGTCTCGATCTCGATCTCGTCCTCTTCCATAGAGAAGTCGTTGGCACCGCACTCGAACACGTCGTCCATTACCTTGTCCTCGTCGTAGCCCTTGTTCTCCATAATAACGATGCCCTTGTCGGAGAACATGAAGGATACGCAGCCCGATGTGCCGAGGTTGCCGCCGAACTTGTCGAAATAGTGGCGGATGTCGCCCGCAGTACGGTTCTTGTTGTCGGTAAGAGTCTCAACTATTACCGCAACGCCGGAAGGGCCGTAACCCTCGTATACATTTGCCTCGTAGTTGGTCTTGTCCGAATCGCCCATAGCCTTCTTGATGATCCTGTCGATGTTGTCGTTGGGCACGTTGTTGGACTTAGCCTTTGCGATGAGGTCACGCAGCTTCGCATTATTGTTGGGATCGCCGCCGCCTTCCTTTACGCATACTGCGATCTCACGGCCTATTTTGGTGAATATCTTTGCCTTTGCGCCGTCAGTAGCTTCTTTTTTTCTCTTTATATTGTTCCATTTTGAATGTCCGGACATAATTATTCACTCCTTAAATCATTGAATAAAAATACAGTCTTAACTTTATAATTATACTACACCTTTCGGGATTCGTCAAGAGAGTAAATGTAAATTAAAGTTGACAGTTGATCTTAATCACT
>JAFPPJ010000039.1 GCA_017410745.1 Oscillospiraceae bacterium | reverse complement strand
GCCTATCTTGAAATATGATGAATATGCTTTGGCAAGTGATAAGCTGTCCATAGTTCCTCCTGTCAAGGTGTTACTCAAATGAGAATTGCAAGCGTCCTGATATACTTGCTGTGATATATACTACCATATGATCAAATATATGTCAAGCTATATATTGCGATGCTTACAGCGCACAGCGGTGACTTATCATGAGATGGCGGCGAGGGCTTGGGATATATGAAAAAAATTTCCGTAAAGCTATTGACAAAAGTTCCATTTTGATGTATAATCAATATAGTGATACTGTGATATGACAGTGTCAGCGTATAGTGAAAGGAGATATATCATGTCAGTTTCAGATAAACTGCTCCGTAAGTATGCGGAGCTTATCGTGCGCACAGGTGCGAATGTGCAGGCGGGTCAGGTAGTCAGGCTCACCGCTTCCGTGGAGCAGTACAGATTTGCGGAGCTCCTTACGGAGGAGTGCTACAAGGCAGGCGCCAAGAAGGTGAATGTGGAGTGGACGAGCGATGCACTCAACAGGCTCAATTTCACATATGCCGATGAAGAGGTGCTGTCCGAAGTGCTCCCGTGGGAGGAGGAGAAGATGAAGCAGGTGGTAAAGGATCTTCCCTGCAGGATATTCATCGTGTCGGACGACCCCGATGCGCTCAGCGGCATCGACCCTAAAAAGATTTCGAACGTATCACAGCGCAGGAACAAGGTGTTCAAGCCATACCGCAACGCCATAGACGGCAAGCATCAGTGGGTGATCGCCGCTCATCCTTCCGAGAAATGGGCGCAGAAGGTGTTCCCCGATGCTGCTGATGCAGTGGACAGGCTGTGGGATGCTATCCTCAAGACCGTGCGCGTGACCGAGGATAATGATCCTGTGGCTGAGTGGAAGGCACATACCGATTTCATCGCAAAGAAGGCAGAATGGCTCAATGCTCAGGGCTTCTCCTTCCTCGAATACAAGAGCAGCAACGGCACGGATTTCAGGGTAGAGCTTATCCCCGGCGCAAGATGGGAGGGCGCAGGCATACACAACCCGCTCAACGGCGCTTTCTATATACCCAATATGCCGACAGAGGAGATATTCACATCGCCCTATGCGGGCAGATGCGAGGGCACGCTCGTGGCAGTAAAGCCGCTGTCGTGGAACAGTCAGATAATAGACGGCTTCTCCATCACCTTCGAGAATGGCAGGGCGGTATCCTGCAAAGCTGAAAAGGGTCAGGAGCTGCTCGAAAAGATGATAAAGATGGATGAATGCGCTTGTATGCTCGGTGAGGTGGCGCTCGTCCCGAAGGAGAGCCCTGTAAATCAGTGCGGCTTTCTGTTCTATGAGACGCTGTTCGATGAGAATGCGTGCTGTCACGTTGCGCTTGGCGAGGGCTTCAAGGAGGTGCTCCCGGGCGGTGATGACATGACGGTGGAGCAGGCACAGGAGCATGGCATAAACGACTCCATCATACACGTTGATTTCATGGTGGGTGCAGACGACCTGTCCATAGACGGCATAAGACCCGACGGCAGCAGGGCGCCTATATTCCAAAACGGCACCTGGGTGTGACATCGCGGCGGTCTTACAAAGATAATACGGCTGCTGCATCGGTGCAGCAGCCGTATGTGTCAGCTGTTCTTTTTCAGCCGTTTATTTACTGTAAGATATATGATAACATAGAGTGCAGATATGCAGAGCAGAGGAACATAGACGAGATTTTCCCATGAGTCGGCCATTATCGCGCGTAGTCCCCATATCCTTTCGCCGATAGGATTTCCGAGCATATCACAGGGTATATACCCCACGAAGAATACCTTGATGTAGTACATAAGCACTCTTACGATAGTGACGGTGAACAGATAGAGGAAGAAGCGTGCCACAGCCCGTCCGAAGGATACGCCATCCTTTTTCCGCAGAAATATGATGTAGGCAAGTACATACGCACCGCAGAGAAGTGATATGACAAGGATGATATCCGCCCATGTCTGCGCTGTGATGAAGCCTATCGCATATGTCAGCGGCAGTATACTCAGAAAGCACAGCGCATATATCAAGCTAAGCCGTTTATTCATCATATATCCTTTCGAATACGGGCATCACGTCAAGGGGTGCATCCGCTGTGATGTATTCTCCCTTGCTCGATATGATGCCGCCATTATATTTCCATTTCCCCTCGGGAAGATATACTCTGCGCCCTCTTGCGCCGTACTCCGTGACAGGTGCAACAAGATAGTCTGAGCCGAACATATACTGATCATCGGTCTCATAGCAGGTCATATCGTCCGGGAATTCAATGAACATCGCACGCATCATGGGTATACCGCTCTGTACCGCTTCATCGGCAGTTCTTTCAATATAGGGCTTCAGGCTCTCACGGATATGTATGTATTTCGTGAGTATCCCGCATACCTCTTCACCATAGCTCCATATCTCATTTCCCGCACCCGACGGACAGAAGCCGCCGCCGTGATCGGCGTCTTTGACTAAAGAGCCGAGATTGGGCTGACGGTCGCCGTGCATACGCAGCACGGGCATATACACAGCCCATTGGAACCATCTTATAAGCAGTTCCCTGAACATAGGATCGTCGATATTCCCGTCATAGAATCCACCGGTGTCGCTTATCCACCAGGGTATACCGGCGATGCCCATATTCATGCCGTTGCGCAGCTGTATTTTCATCTGCTCAAAGGTGCTCTCTATATCTCCGCTCCATACGAGTGCGCCGTATCTTGAACTGCCCACCCATGCACAGCGTATAAGATTGAGTATACTTTCCTGTCCGTCCGCCTTCTGTCCGTCATACAGCATCTGAGCATGGCATCTTGAATAGAAGTTGCCGGTCTCAAGGGTGCTGCCGATGAACTGTCTGTAATGGTCATAGTCATATACCGAGTATTCCGGCTCGGCTTCATCGAGCCAGAAAAGGTCTATGCCCGCCTTGACGTAATTCTCCTTCAGTATCTCGTATCCGCGTTTTCTTGCATAAGGGTTCGTGGAGTCAAAGAAGTACATCTTCCCATAGAAGTCCATAGTGGTGTTCATGCCCCTGTTTGTGCGGATAAGATAGCCGTTGTCGGCAAATTCCCTGTAATTCTCCGAGCGCGGATCAACGGTAGGCCATACGGATACCATAACACGGATTCCCATATCACGCAGCTCGCTGACCATTGCGGCGGGGTCGGGCCAGTACTTCCTGTCAAAGCTCCAGTCTCCCTGATAATCCCAGTGGAAAAAGTCGATCACGATCACATCGGGTGTGATGCCGCGCTTCTTGTATTCACGGGCAACGCTCAGCACCTCATCCTGTGTGCGGTAGCGCAGCTTGCACTGCCACAGCCCCATGAGGTCTGAGGGCAGGGGAGAGGGTCTGCCGATAACATCGGAATAGTTTGTTATGATATCCTTGGGCGTGTCTCCGCAGGTGACCCAGTAATCTATGCAGGAAGTGGACTCAGTATGCCATTTTGTGGTATTCTCCGCAAATGAGGCCATGCCTATGGAAGGATCGTTCCATAGAAAGCCGTAGCCTCTTGATGAAAGCAGGAACGGCACCGAGATCTGAGAGTTCCGCGGTGCGAGCTCGAGCACCCTGCCCTTCTGGTCAAGGGCGGCATCTCTGTACTGTCCCATGCCGTACAGCTTTTCGTTTTCATATGCCTTGAAATACACCTCGGCAGAAAAGCTGCTGCCTGCGAGGGGGTGCATCTCCCTGGCGCGTCTGTGGAGCGCCCACTGATACTTCGGCTCTTCAAGCAGCACAGTATTGTCCGACAGGCGGATAAAGCTGAGCCTTCCTTCACTTATCTCACAGCGTATACCCGCACATTCCACGAGATCATCGCCGACAGAGATGTTCTCACAGGGAGGCTCGCTGTCAAGCGCCCATGTATGTTCCGGTATCTCTCCTACAGGCACACACCGCACTCTTATCCCTTTTCCCCACGCTTCTATCCTGAGGGTCTCCATGCCGTTGTATACAGTCAGGGAAGTGTTGTCCTTCCTTATCATATTGATCGTCCTTTCCAATAAGAAAGTCTGTTTGTGAGAATCATCAGAATGGGCCGAGGTGGGTCTGTGCCGCAACGCTCACGAATATTACGGATATGACGAACCATATCGCAAAGAGAGGGAGCAGATAGCGCACCCATTTTCCGTAGGGGATCCTGCATATCGCAATGGCGGCAAGTATCTCTCCGCCGGTGGGAGCGAGTATGTTGGTGAGCGCATCGCCGAGCTGATATGCGATCACGGCGGTCTGTCTGGTTATGCCGGATGCATCGACGAGGGGGATCATCAGCGGCATGGTGACATTAGCCTGTGCAGAGCCCGACGGCACGATGATATTGAATATATCGTGGAGCACGAACATCATGACAGCTTCGATAGACTGGGGCACTACAGCGATGATGTGAGCGAACAGATAGAGTATGGTATCGAGCACATTCGCACTGCCGAACAGTACGATGGCGGCATTCACAGCACCTATAACGAAGCAGGGGAGGAGCATCTCGGCGCCGCCCTTAATGAATGAGGTGCATATCTTGTTTACGGACAGCCCGCTCGCTGCGCCGCATATTATCCCGATGGCAAGATATATGCCCGAAAGCTCGTCTACATAGTACTGCTTGAAGATGACCATGCAGGCGGAGTATATCATACCTGCGATGAATATCATCAGAGTGATGAACTGCCGTCTTGACAGCTTGGGTATCTTTGCGAAGTTGAGCTGCTTGTCCGCATTGTATTTCCTGTCATGCTCGTATACAAGGGACAGCTTGGGAGTTTTCTTGATAATGTCTGCTCGTGCGGTGACATATATTATTGATGCGATGAGCAGGCAGATGAATATCTCCGTGCGGAACCTGAATCCCGAATACATTGGGAGACCTGCTATCATCTGGGCGCGCCCCACGGTGAAGGCATTTGTCATGCCGCCGCCGTAGCCTGCAGTAGCCGCCATGAATATGATGCCGATAGCTGTGAGCGAGTCAAATCCCGATGTGATGCATATCGCAAGTATGATAGGCACGAATACCAGGTATTCCTCGAAGTTCGCGCAGAATGCAGAGCCGCAGGCGAACATTATCATCAGGAGCGGTATCATCACGAGCTCCTTGCCCTTGATGAGCTTCATCAAATTGGCGATGCCCACATTGAGTGCGGCAGTAGCGTTGAGTATGCCGAACATACCTCCGATTATGAGAAGATAGAATATGATGTCGGAGCTTTTCTGCAGTCCGAGGGTGAGCGATGTGAATATACTCAGGATATCGGCAGGGGAGCGCTCGATGATGTGGAAGCTGTCCGGGTCGATAAGCTCTATGCCCGTAGTCTCGTCGGTATATCTCTCGTATCTGCCTGCAGGTATGATATAAGTCAGTGCTGCGCATATTATGATGACAACGGAAATTATGGCAAGAGGATTCAGGGTCTTGTGCTTAGGCAGATCCTTTTTAACGGGGGATTTAGTGCGTGCGGTCATGTCTCGTCCTCCTCATCATCCGAAACGAGTCCCAGACTTTTCATGAATTTCCTGTTGTCCTCTTCGAGCTTTACAGATTTCTTCTGCTTCTCCTCGTCGGTCTCTGCGGAAGAAGAGTGTTTTGCTTTGTGTACGGCTTCATCTACCTTCTGCCTGTCAAGCTCGCCCTCGTTGTAAAGCTCCACCATAGCGGAGACTACCTCATCATCGAGCTGCTGGCCCGATATGCGTTTGAGTTCGGCTATTACATCGGAGAGCAGCATCTGCTTTCGGTAAGGCCTTGTGGAATACATTGCATCGAAGGTGTCTGCAACTGCGATGACCTTTGCCACATCGGGTATATCATCGCCCTTGAGCCCGCGGGGATAGCCCTTTCCGTCGATCCTCTCATGGTGGCAGCCTGCACCGACTGCAAGATCCTTCACCACGGTGACGTTCTTGAGAAGCTCCTCGCCCTTTGCAGCGTGTGACTTCATTATGAGGAATTCCTCATCGTCAAGACGGCCGGGCTTATTGAGTATCGCATCGGGGATGCTCAGCTTTCCTATATCGTGGAGAAGTGCGATGTTGTAGTATTCATGGACGATGTCTTCGGTATAGCCTCTCTTCCATGCAAGCTTCTGTGCAAGCAGCCGTGTATAGTACGCAACTCTGAAGGAGTGCCCCTGATTCTGCTGATCGCGCATATCCACACAGTTGGCGAAGGTGTGCATGATCTGTGTGATGAACTGCCTGTCCTCTTCCTGCTGAGCCACCAGTGCGGCGGTCTTCTTGCGGAATATCTGCCACATCACAAGGATCGTGGCGAGTATGACTCCGGAGGCAAGGGCAGTCCAGAACAGCGGGCTCTCATAGGGCGATGTTTCCTTCTTTATCGTGATGGTCTTGCTTTTGCTTATCTTGCCCGTGTTCTCATCTATCGCATCAAGGTGGAATACATATGTGCCGCCGTCAAGGTTTGTGTATGTGACGGGGTGCATCTCCTGCTTGGTGACATGTATGGGGGCGGGGTCAAAGCCCTCGAGATAGTAGCTTATGCGCGGGTTGTTGAGCGCATAGGTTATGGCAAAGATATCAACGGTGAGCTTGCGGCATCCCGCAGGTATTGTAACGATTTCCTCATCTTCGATAACGAGTGTGCTGTCGTCTGTCTCTATCATGGGGATCACGAGATTGACCGTGTCATTGTTGGTATAGTCGGAGTTGATATTGACCATGCAGCATCCGGTAGTGCCAGAGATATACAGATTTCCGTCCTTGTCGAGGAAGCTGCGGGAATTGCTCGTGGTCACATACGGAAGGCCGCTCTTGACATTGTAGAAGTTATAGTCGAGCTCCTTGCCGCTGATAAGGTCGTCTGCCTTCGTGATGTATATGCCGTTTGACGAAAGCACCCATGCGTTGCCGTGATCGTCAAAGCACATATCGAGATTGTTGGAATAGGGGAAGTTGGTGACGGGAGTTATCACGCCGTCCTTCATATATTCGATGGAATTGGATGTGATCACCCAGAAAAGGCCGCGCTTATCATCACGTTTGATCTGCAGTATGACACCGCTTGTAAGGCCGTCGTCAAATCCGAGGGTGCTGACCCTGTTCCCGTCTATCACATATATACCCGCGCCATCACTGCCAAGATACAGGCGTCCGTTGTCCTCTGCGATACACAGTATCTCCGTGGTGTTCACGCCGTTCTCGTGTCCGTAGTGTGCGGACACTGTCTCGTTGTCTATGATATAGAGACCGTTGCCTGTAGCGGCTGCCATCCTGCCGTCGCTGAGCTCTATCACGTCCCTGATCTTGCCGGCGTCAAGGCCGTGTTCATCATTTATATAGGTGATATGGCCTGTATCCGGTTCATATTTTACAAGTCCGTGATCACCGTGGGTACACAGCCAGAGATTACCTCTTGAATCAGCTTTGATGCTTCGTATACGGACATCTGCCATCCTGCGTGTAAGCTCGTTGGTCACAGACGCAAGAGTGAACTTGTTGAGTATGATAAGCCCTTCATCCGTGCCAAGATACAGGTCATGCCCGCTGATGCAGGTGGAGTTTATTACCTGGCTTTCAAGCCCTGCGAACTTGCTTATATCGGTAAAGCGGTCGGGGACAAACTTGAGTACGCCCTGCCTTGTGGAGGTGAGCCACAGATTTCCCTCGTGGTCGCGCATGATATGTCCGATGGAATTGTCCATCGGCACATCGTCGATGGTGTGGAATGTGTTGTTCTCGTCGATATATCCGAGACCGTTCGTGGCAGCTATCCAGAGTATGCCGTTGTTCTTGAGCATGGACTTGATGTTGATAAGGTCTCGGGTGGTCTTCTTGCTGATGATATTGATAGTGGTGTCAAGGCTGACGGTAAGCACGTTGGAGCCTGTGGTGCCCATATAGAACACATTTTCCCTGTCGGGGTCGGGATAGATGGAATTGATTATCTCGTCATCCCCGAAGTCAACGGATTCATAGAATGCGGTGACTTTAAGGTTATCGAGCTCAAAGAATGCTCCGTCAAGGGTAAGACCGTATATTACCCCGTTGGCATCTGCGACGATGGATGTGATATATTCGGAGTCTATCTGCGGGCTGTCGATCGTGTGTATCTGCATATCCTGCCCCACATAGGCAAGACCCTGCGTGGTGGCTATGATGATATTGCCGTTCTTGTCCTCGTTTATGTCACGGATGGAATAGGATTTGAGACCCTCCACCCTGCCGTAGGAGACCATCTCGCCCTTGTCAAAATAGGCGATGCCGTTTTCGTTCGTGCCTATCCACAGCCTGTCCTTGGAATCGACATACAGGCTGTATACGCTGGATATTCCCCATCTCGAGTCGAAATGATAAAATTCAGAGCCGTCATAGCGCGTAAGGCCGCTGTAGCCGCCTATCCATATGAAGCCGTCTTCGTTCTGAGCGATGGCATTGGCCTCCGAGGTGGGCAGACCGTTGAGCGAATCGTACAGTATCGCGGTATATACGGTGTTCTCCCCGAGAAGGTCACGCCTTTTGGTCTGCTCAGCGCCGACACTGACAGACGGTATCATGAGAAGCATAAGGATCAGGAATACACGAAATGACAATTTTGCTTTCATATTTTATCTCCCTTTGGCAAAGGATATCGTTATACTCTGTAAACAAATATACCACAATATTATGCGTTTGTCAATTGATTTTATTAGATATAAATAAATGCAGAGAAGAGTCCGCATCCGCCTTTGAATCTGCTTGATCGGAACGGACATAGAAATTAGCCTTACTACTTGTATTTGCAGGTATAATATGATATAATGGCGGGGGTGATGATATGAAAAAGATACTTGCTGCAGAGGATGACAAGGAGATAAACCGCCTGATATGCGACTATCTGTCGATGCAGGGATATGAGATGCTTTCGGCGGAAAACGGGCTTGATGCGGTGCGGATCGTTCGCGAGGAGAGCGGACTTTCGCTGCTGATACTTGACCTGATGCTGCCCTATCAGAGCGGCGATATGGCACTACAGAAGATACGGGAATTTTCGGATATACCTGTTATAGTGGTGTCCGCAAAGAGCGAGACACATACAAAGATAGACCTTATCCGCATGGGAGCGGATGACTACATCACAAAGCCCTTTGATCTCGATGAACTGCTGGTGCGTGTGGAGGCGGTGCTCAGACGCACGGGCACGGCGAGAGCGGAAGACAAGACGCTCGTATATAAGGAGCTATCACTTGACACTGCGGCGGGTACAGCGAGCGTATGCGGGAAGACGATGGTACTTACAGGCAAGGAGTTCGCTATACTTGCGCTGATGCTGAAAAATCCCGGGAAGCTGTGGTCTAAGGCAAATCTGTTTGAAAG
>JAFPPJ010000038.1 GCA_017410745.1 Oscillospiraceae bacterium | reverse complement strand
GTGTGATGAGCTTTGCCATAGTCTCATCTGCCCGGCGGCGGATGCGCTCTTCAAGGTCGCCGTCGCAGCCGTCTGCCGACATGGAGTCCTGCACATTTGCACCGTAAAGCTCTGTCAGCTTCTCCTCAAAGGCTTCGCGGGTATAGCCGTCACTCAGATATACATCTATGGTGCGGGGGCGGGCCGTGGGCATGATACGCCTGTATCCGTCGGTGGTAAGGTAAAGCACGCTGCGGTCGAGCGCCATATTGTTGACGATGCCCGTTATGATGTAGCTCTGCTCAATGTCGCCCTGCACTATGATGCTGTCGCCTATATCCATGTTTTCTTCCCTGTGACGTCTGAGGGAAACTGCGATCTCATTCTCATATACGGGCAGACGGCCGTCTATTGTTTTTATGTTCTCCGTCTCGGAAAAGTCGTCGTATACCGCTATCCTTGCTTCAAGGTCGGAGCCCTTCACATCCACCTTGTCAAGGAATGCCGATGTGATGAGCACTTTCCTCACCTCGGGCATCGCAAGGAGCTCCTCACGCATCTTTTGCGGGTCTGCACTGTCCATCACAGCTATCCTTGTATCCGCCATCTCTATGCCGAAGGTCCTGACCAGGTTGTCCGAGCCGTTTTTGAAGAAATCGAAGGTATATGCGGAGAAAAGCATGGCAGTGCCCGCAAGTGCGATGCATATACCAACGCCAATGTTTGAGGATATATCACTTGCAATGCCTTTTAGTGCAAGGCGCAGGTTTATGCTCTTTTTCAGCCCCTCGAGAGGGAGAAAGTTCCTTCCGAAATGATGTGTCTTTATGCCCTTCCGGAATGCCGTCACGGGAGGAAAGCTCTTTATTATCCCTGCCTTGATGAGCGCAAAGAGTATGACTGCCAGCAGAGTGAGCAGTATCACAAGGAATATCCTGCCGAAGTTCGTATCTATGCTCACCGTTCTTGACATCATGGCCATGGACATATAGGTCATCACGGGGGTGAACAGTGCGGCTGCGATGCCGCCGGTCACTGCGCCGATACCGCCGGTTATCACATATTCATACACATAGGAAAGGGATATTTCCGTGCTTTTGTAGCCGATGGCTTCAAGCACGCCTATCTGCTGCATCTGATCCTCGATATCCTTGGATATCTTATGCCTTATCATAAAGAGAGATGCTGCCAGTGTGACAAGTGACAGGCCTGCACTCATGTATAAAAACAGATAGAGATACTGCAGTGCTACCATTCGGCTATTAGACTTGCTGGAGAGCCATCCGTCAAGGCTCTCCCCCGTGCGTTCTTTGCACAGGTCTGCATACCTGTTGTAGATGAATTCTCCGTTAGTGTCGTTATGGTCAAAGAAGATGATGTTATATTCCTTGAACAGGGGGGAAAGGGCAAGCTTGTCATCCTCTGAAACTATCAGCCTGAGCCCGTTGCCGTTGTCGCACCACAGTCCGCCGTTGTAGAAGGCTGCGATGGTGAAGGGGTACTTGTTGCCGCCGTAGATGACGGTGAATGTATCGCCGATGTCAAAGCCTGCTGTGATATGATAATACTCCGGGAGGCGGATGGGATGCTCAAGT
>JAFPPJ010000489.1 GCA_017410745.1 Oscillospiraceae bacterium | reverse complement strand
GTGCAGCGCAACTGTAAGCTCCACCACGCCAAGGTTAGATGCGAGATGGCCGCCGTTTTCGGCTACCGTGCGCAGTATCGTGCGCCTTATATCACGGCACAGTTCCTTGCACTGTGCGGTATCGAGCTTTTTTATATCGGCGGGGAGATCAAGCTGTGACAGCTTTATCCCCGAATGCTTTTTCTTTTCCATCGCACATCCTCTTATGATACGATCGTAAGATACTTCGCAGGGACTTCCTTTGTGAGCCATACCCCGTTCACGGAGCGGAAGAATACATATCCGTCACGGTGCATATCGCCGCTGTTCACGGTGTATATCACGGGTCTGCCGTGTCTGCGTCCCACATTCTCGGCAGTATCCCTGTCTCCCGACAGATGAACATACAGTCTTGACTTCGGTATGAGCCCCTGTGCATTTATGGACTCTGCGAATTTCTCGCCGGTACCGTGCCACAGTATCTCGGGCGGCACCACCTGTTCAAGCTCCACATCCACCGGTACGGAATGTCCCTGATTTGCGCGTATGAGCGTCTTGTCCTCATTGAATGAGTATCGCAGCTTATTGTCCGTGCGCACTATCTCCTCAAGCACAGACATATCTATCTCCATGCCTCTGCATACCGCATCAGTATCCGCCCACCCGTGTTCATCAAGGGTGATGCCTATCTCCTGCGGCTTGTGTCTGAGTATGAGGCTGAGAAACTTGCTCGTCTTCTCAAGATCCATATTATCCTCCTATGCTCATAGGCATAAGGAAAGCGAATATCACGCCTATTATTGCGCCGCTGAGCACCTCAAAGGGAGTATGTCCCAGATATTCCTTCATTATATTGTAGTTGGATTCCACCTTTTTGGATATGTGTCCGATGGGATCCTTTGTATTCATAGCATCCTTTATATCGTCAAAGTTCAGCAGGAACTGATTTATCTTGTTTATCTCCTTGGCGTGCTGTCCTGCCGCACGGCGCACTCCCATCGCATCATACATCGTGATGAGCGAGAATATGCATACTATCGCAAATGCCGTGGAATTTATGCTCTCCACACGGCCTACCGCTACACAGGCAGAGCATACCATAGATGAATGTGCGCTCGGCCATCCGCCCGCACCGGTAAGTCTCTCGAAGTTGAATTCCTTGAATTTAATAAGATTTATAACGAACTTTATTATCTGTGACAGCCACCATGACAATACGGCTGTTACAAGTATATAATTGTACATCCTATCTCCACATCTCCTGTTTAGTGATCCCTGCACAGCAGCATCTGTGTCAGATCGCACAGCTGTCCGCTGTGCGGCATAGCTGCAGCAGCTGCCATAGCCTCCGCTGTATGCTCAAGTGCCATCTGCCCCGCTCTCTCCGTGCCGTAGAGCGATACATATGTAGCCTTGCCGTTATCCTCGTCGCTGTGTACGGGCTTGCCGAGCTTGGACGGATCGGCAGTGACATCGAGTATGTCGTCTATTATCTGGAATGCCATACCCAGGTGATACGCAAATCTGTCTATCTTTTCCATGTCGCTCTTCTTGTCCTTGCCCGAACAGATATATCCCATCATGCAGGCGGCTCGTATCAGTGCGCAGGTCTTCTGCTCATACAGCTCATCGATCAGCTCTCTCTTGTCGGTCTCGGACAGAAGATCAAGGCTTTGTCCGCATATCATGTCGTCTACCGCCTTTGTGAGCACGAGCATCAGGTCTACCTTCATCTGTGCCGGGAGCGAACTTCCCACGATCACGTCATATGCAAGATTTTCGAGCCCGTCCCCCGCAAGCAGCGCATTCGCTTCTCCGTATGCGATGTGGCAGGAGGGCTTGCCCCTGCGCATATCATCATCATCCATACACGGCATATCGTCATGTATCAGTGAGAAGGTATGTATCATCTCTATCGCACAGGCAGGGTCTACCGCATCAGCGATGTCACCGCCGTACATACTGCACAGCATGAGCGTCAGCACGGGGCGTATGCGCTTGCCGCCTGCCTCAAGGGAATAATCCATCGCCTTTATGCAGTCGGTCTTGTCGGAGCGGCGAGCGGCACGGTCATTTATTATCTCCGAAAGGCGTTCCTCAACAGCCTTTATGTATCCCGATATATCCGTCATTTCGCATCCGCATCCGTCACACGAAGCAGCTCCTTCTGAGCGGCTTCAAGCTTCTCATTGCATGAGGCAAGCTCCTCCATGCCCTTCTTGTACAGCTCCACTGCCTTTTCAAGCGGGATCTCCCCGTCCGACAGCATTTTGATTATCTCATCGACCTGCTTGATCGAACCCTCAAAGCTCATGTGTTATCTCCTTTACTGTTGCTGCGGCTGAACCCTCCGCAAACTGTATGCGAAGCTCATCGCCCTCGGATAAGTCCTTGGATGAGCGTATCACCCTGTCGTCCTTGTATACTATGCCAAAGCCTCTCTGCAATGTCCTGAGCGGCGACAGTGCATCGAGTGCGGCAGCGTATTTCGCCAGAAGCGCCGCCTTTGCCGTGGTCACATCCGCATACTTCTGCACGAGAGCATTCTCTGTATTCACACAAAGCGCCGCACGGCCGGAAAGATATGTCTGTGCCGCCTTGCGGAGCATCTCCTGTCTTTCCTTTATGGTCTTATCCATCACCGTGAAGCGGTATGCGGGATAGAGCGCCCTCAGACGCTGTTCCCTTTCCGCTATGTCGCGCTTCTTGCGCATCTCCACCGCCGTCATATGATATTTCATCATCGCTATGCGGTCGGATACGTTCTTTTTCAGACTTTCCATCGAAGGTACGGCTATCTCAGCCGCCGCAGAGGGTGTAGGCGCACGCACGTCTGATACGAAGTCTATGAGCGTCGTATCCGTCTCATGTCCCACCGCCGATATCACCGGTGTCTTCATAGCGTATACCGTGCGGGCTATCCTCTCATCATTGAATACCATAAGGTCTTCCGGAGAGCCGCCGCCTCTGCCGCATATTATCACGTCAACACCGTAGCTGTCCGCCTGTATCAGCCTGTCAACTATGCCCTGCGCAGCCTGTGCGCCCTGCACGCCGCAGCCGAACACCACAAGCTCCGTCATAGGACAGCGCCTGCCGACTATATTTATTATATCCTGCAGCGCCGCACCGCCCTTTGCGGTGACAACGCCTATCCTCTGAGGGAGCACGGGCAGCGGCTTCTTGTGGGCGGGGTCGAAAAGCCCCTCCTCAAAGAGCTTCTTCTTCAGCTGCTCCATTGCGATGAACAGCGCACCGTAGCCGTCTGGCTGCATATCCGTCGCATATATCTGATATATGCCGTCACGCACGAATACCTGCACACTGCCCCGCACTATGACCTTCATGCCGTTTTTCGGCTCATATGGCAGCTTTGATGCCACACCGCTGAACATGATGCCCTTTATCTGCGATGCATCATCCTTCAGTGTGAAGAAGCAGTGCCCGGAAATATGGCGGGTGAAGCCCGAAAGCTCTCCGCTGATAAGGATATCGGAAAGTGCCGCATCCTTTGCTGTGATGCTCCTTATATATTCATTCAGGGCAGTCACGGTCATTACACTCATATCAGCACCGCTTTTCATACATCATTTTCGCATACAGTGCGATGCCCACCGCATTGTCGCGGGACAGCGCAGGCTCTGCGAAATATACATTGCCAAGCTCCGTAAGCCCATCCTTTATTATCTTGTCGGACATCACTCCGCCCGCATATACCACCGGCAGCTCACCGCATCTCTCACGGGCAGCCCTTGTCATTGCAGTCACGGAGCACAGCACTGCATCAAGCACGAACAGCGCTGTATTCTCACGGCTCTCGCCGCCGTCATACAGCTTTCTCGCCTGATTCTCAAAGCCCGACATGGATACATCGAAGCCCCTTACAACAGGCTTTGCCTTCAGTCTCTTGTCCGCTCCCTGCGCAAGCCTTTCAAGCTCTATGCCGCACGGGAAATCAAGGCCGAGCATAAGTCCTGCACGGTCTACTAGCTGACCTGCATACAGGTCGAGGGAAGTACCTATATCCTTCACTCGTATCAGCCTGTCTTTATCGGGCTCACAGTAAAGCGAATCGGTAGTGCCGCCGCTCACATGGAATGCGATGAACGGCTCATCCACAAGCTCAGTCCTGCCCGCAGAATAGAGCGCAGCCATGATATGCCCCACCTGATGCGAGGTCTTGTAAACAGGCACGGCACTTGCCGAGCCAATCACATCGGCGGCGCACTCTCCCGTCAGGAAGCAGGGCATATATGAGCCCTCTGCTTCACGGGGCTTACAGGACACGCCCACCGCAGCTATCCTGCCGCCGCACACCTGCGCCACCTGTGAGGGGAGCTGCTTTGTGTGGTGGAATACCGCATCGGACTGCCTTATGCCGCCCTCGCCCTTTTTCACGGGGAGCAGCTTCACCGCAGAGCGCACCTCATCACCGATATATGCCGCAGAGGTGGAATAGTTGCTCGTGTCTATACCGAGAAATCCGTCCGTCATTGCCTGATAGTCACCTGTGCACGCTTATCCTCGGGGATATGTTCGCTCTTTGCGAAGGAGCCGAGCAGACCGTTGACGAACTTCACGTCATTCTCAAGGGAATACTTCTGTGAAAGGCTCACTGCTTCACTGACAGCTACATTCACGGGCACATCCGTGTATATGCTCTCATATACCGCTATGCGCAGCACCGCAAGGCTCACCTTGCCTATACGGGATACCGATCTTGTCTTGGAGAATTCACCGATGACAGCATCGAGCTCCTCCTCCTTCTCCGTCACGTTCCTGAATATATCCTGGGAAAACTCATCGAACTCGTATTCATCGGCTTCCTTTGCTGTCTCGATGATCTCATCGCAGGTATCCTTGCTGAACATCTTCTCAAATATGAGCATGAATGCAGCTTCACGTCTGTGACTTCTTGAAAGTTCCTTTTTCTCATTCACCATGTTGTTCTCACTCATAAACTTACCTCATTATGGTCTGTATGTATCCATGACAGCCTGTGCCTGTCTTATGCCGTCTACCGCGGCCGACATTATGCCGCCTGCATAGCCCGCTCCCTCTCCGCAGGGGAAGACCCCCTTGATATTGCTCTGCATATCCTCCGCACGGGTGATGCGCACCGGT
>JAFPPJ010000488.1 GCA_017410745.1 Oscillospiraceae bacterium | reverse complement strand
TGCACCATCATCTCGAGCTCCTTCTTCATGCCCTTGATGAGGATGATCACTCTTGACACCTTCATGCCGCCGCCCGTGGAGCCTGCTGTTGCGCCTATGAACATGAGGGCGACGAGTATGGTCTTGGATATCTCCGGCCACCGGTCAAAGTCGCAGGTGGAAAAGCCCGTGGTGGATATAATGGACGCCACTGTGAAGGATGCCTGTTCGAGCTGATCCCTGAACGTGGGATAATAGCCGTGGAGGTTCAGCGTGATGACGAGTATGGACGCTGCCACGATTATGATGAATATGCGTATCTCATAGGTGAGAGCCGCCTTGAACTTCTTTTTGAGGAACAGATAATAGGACGAGAAGCTGATGGAGAAAAGCAGCATGAACGCGGTTATGACCCAGCGCGTATATGACGAGAAGGATGCCATGCTGTCATTGAAGAAGCCGAAGCCGCCGGTGCCCGCAGTTGCAAAGGATGTATTGAGCGCCTGCAGCACTGTCATGCCGCCGAAGAGCAGCATGATGAATTCGAGGGCGGTCATGACGAAATATATGGAATAGAGCGCAAGGGCAGTGGTCTTCACGCCGGGTACGAGCTTGCTCACCGACGGGCCTGTGCTCTCCGCCTTCATGATATGCATATTGCTGCCGCCGCTGAGCGGTATGAATGCCATAACGAATACGAGCACGCCCATGCCGCCTACCCAGTGGGTGAAGCTGCGCCACATTATCATACATTCGGGCAGATGCTCCACATCCGAGAGTATAGTCGCTCCTGTGGTGGTGAAGCCCGATACCGTCTCAAACAGGGCATCGACATATTCGGGGATGGTGCCCGACAGCCACAGCGGCAGAGCTCCGAACAGGGACATGACTATCCAGCTCAGTCCGACTATCACAAAGCCTTCCTTGGCATAGAGCTGCTTGTTGCGGGGCTTGCGCACGAGTATCATCAGCAGACCGAGCAATGCGCACAGTGCTATTACCGGGATGAACCACAGCGCCTCTTTCTCATGGCATACAAGACCCGTGACAAGCGGCACGAGCATGAATGCGCCGTCAAAGCACAGCAGCCAGCCCAGTATATTTTTTATCATGCGGTAATTCATTTAAAGCCTTCTTTGATGGTTGGTGATTTCTATACGTTGATATAATAGCACTTTCAGACAGAAATGTCAAGCCCCGGACGGCTGTGCTGACTTTTGCCTGCGAAATGATCGGGGTATGGAGGCTCTGCCCCGGTATATCCTGACCTAAAAGGCCGGGTGATAAGGTCTGAGCCTTGCCTGCGGCAATGCACGCTTGACAGCGGGCGGGATATGTGATATTATGGAAACGTAATATTACGGGCGGGTGATACCATGAAAAAGACACAGTATATAGCGCAGGCGGGCATAATAGTGGCGATGTATACCGTACTGACACTGCTCAGCAGTGTGCTTGGGCTCGCATCGGGCGTGATACAGGTCAGGGTGTCGGAGGCGCTGTGCATACTGCCGTGCTTTACGCCTGCGGCAGTACCGGGACTGTTCATCGGGTGCGCGGTATCAAATATCATAACGGGTGCTGTCCCGTGGGATATAGTCTTCGGGTCGGCAGCCACGCTCATAGGAGCGGTGGGCACACGGCTGCTCAAAGGGCACAGGATACTTGCGAGCATACCGCCTATCGCAGCGAATACGCTGATCATACCCTTTGTGCTGCGGTATGCCTACGGTGCAGAGGATGCGCTGCCGTTCATGATGGCGACGGTATTTGCAGGGGAGTTCATCTCATGCGGGGTGCTCGGTCAGCTGCTCTATACCGCCGTAAACAAGCGCATAAAGCTTCATCCGGATAAATAGACAAGTCCCGGAGCGTTCGCCGAACGCTTCGGGACTTTTATGCTGGCAGCAATGTCTGTACATATACAACAGCCGAAAGTTACATTTGCTGTGCACTTATACAAAGTTACATCAAAATGCAACGTATATATTGACATTGCTGCGGGGAGACGGTATAATGGATATGGGCATCAGTGGAAGGATACTGCCCTGTCGTAGTCGTAGCCCCTGTCGGGAGTGAAGGTGCGTCGGCGCAGCTCGAAGTACACAACACCGTGCTTCTTTACGGTGAGATATATATCCGCGCGGCTCTCTGCAGTGACGGTGCTGCTCTGTATCAGGGGCTTAGCCGCATCGCGCAGCAGTGCGTTTATCTTTTCGTCGGGGTATGCGGGTTCTCCCAGATCGTGCCACAGTTTCAGAGGGTTGCAGGTGTCCTCATCGACCGTCTTGGTGATGAGAGTGTATCCGCCGTCTGCCGCAAGGGAGAATTCCCGTGTGATGTCCTCCTCGCCGATGTTCCACAGTATGCCTGCATAGCCGCTTTCGGACTTCACGATCACGGAGGAAGCATCCCTGTGTACGCACCTTTCGGAGAAGAGCTTCAGCTGCTTGTAGAAGGCGAACGTGTAGAATACGGGCTTGGGTATAAGGCCGTTGGCAACAAGGCCGAAGCCGCCGTGGAAGGGCGTGAAGGGCACGCCTCTCTCCTCGAATACGTCGCCGAATGTCCAGTAGGAATAGAGCTCGTTCATGTCGCCGAGGCGGGACAGCTGTCCTGCGATATACGCCGCGTTGAGGTTGGTGTCGTGTATGACGCCCTGCGGTGTGTAGGATGTGCTGAACTCGGTGATGTGCATGGGCGTGCCCTTGAATTCATCGAAGGAGTCGATTATATCGCGGGAGGACTGCAGATTTGCGATGCGCATATCCGGGTCTTCGAGCCTGGAATAGTCGTAGTGTCCGTCATGCTCGGGGAATTCCACGGTGTAGTGATGGCGTGTGACGGTATCGGGCGTGATGCCGCTGTCTCGGCAGAATTCCAGAAATCTGCGCATCCATACCTCGTCATTGACGCCGCATATCGCAGGGCCGCCAACCTTGAAACGTCCGTCCACTTCCTTTATGGCACGGAAGGTCTCGACAAAGAGGCGGAAATACTCATCCATGTCCGCCTTGTACCAGAAGCCGGGGAGATTGGGCTCGTTCCATACCTCGATGTACCAGTCGTATACCTCCTCGCCGTAGCGGCCGATGAGATGTCTGAGCAGTGCCTGCACCATATCCGTCCACTTCTTATAATCGGCGGGAGGTGTGGTGTTGCCCTTCCAGTAGAATATGGTCTGTGTGCCGGATGCCATTTTTTCGGGCATGAAGCCCAGCTCGAGATAGGGACGGATGCCGAGCTCTATGTAGCTGTCAAATATCCGGTCAAGATAGGTGTAGTTGTATTCGGTGCGGGTGACGCCGTCCTCCTCGTACTCGTGGTATATCGCCACATCGTCGGTGAAAAGGCCGTGGCCGCGTATGAATCTGAAGCCGATCTGCTCCTGCACAAGGCGCAATTGCTCGAGATATTCCTTGGTCAGTGCAAGGCCGAGCCTGCCCGTGCCTATGCACATATCTGCGTTGTTTCTGAATGCGATGTTCTCATCGCCGTTTATGACTGTTCTCATGGTTACCCCCTTATGTCTGTGCGTATATGTCATCAAGGAAGACGAGCTGTGCGCCGTCCTCCGTGCAGCTGAGCTCTGCCCTTATGCCGAGTGGCAGGAACATATTGTCGGGATCGTGGCCGATGGGAAGACCCATTGCGCAGGGCTTGCCGCACTGTGCAGCAAACTTCTCTATCACATCCTGCCAGGTCTTGCCGTAAGAATCGGCGGAGTCGGTGAACTCCCCGAACACTATGCCCGAGCATTTATCGATAAGTCTGCTGTCTATCAGCTTGTCAAGCTTATTCTCTATGCTCTGTGCGGATTCATGGGTGTCCTCTATCACAATTATCGCACCCGCTGTGTTCGGTTCATATGGCGTGCCTATGAGGTCGCACATACGGGAGAGATTGCCGCCCGCTATACGTCCCTGTGCAGTGCCCATACTCAGCGCAGTAAGCTCCGCGCCCTCCGGAAAGGTCGGCTCTGTAATATCTCCGTCAAGCCCGTCACGAAGCTGTGCCACGGTATACTCCGTGTGCTCGAGTGCAAGGTTCGACAGCATAGGGCCGTGTATGGTCACAAGCCCGCATTTGTTGTATATGGCGGAATGCAGGGCGGTTATGTCGGAGAAGCCGATGAAAAGCTTCGGATTTTCCTTTATGATATCGTAGTCGATAAGGTCAAGGATATCCATGCTGCCCGCACCGCCTCGCAGACAAAGCACTGCATCCACCTCATCGTCCGCAAAGAATGCGTTTATGTCGGCGGCGCGCTGCTTTGGCGTGCCCGCATAGCCGTTGTATCTCAGGCTGCAGCTCTGTCCGAGCTTCACGCTGTATCCCATATCCTCAAGCATCGCCACGGCACCGGATATGTCCTCGTCAAGATAGCGTGCGGGAGCGACTACACCGATGGTATCGCCCTTTTCAAGGGCGCGGGGCTTTATGATATGCTTCTCGTTCACATCTATATGGAACACATAGTTAGTCGCTTTGCCGTCCGTTTTCACCCGCATCCGTATGATGCCGTCCTCTGTCATGATAATGGGCTGACCGCGGTATTCCTCGCCGCATCGCGGATCACCGTTGACGGCGAATGTGTCTGTGCCCGGGTGCGGGGTGTCGAAATACACCTCGGTATAGCCGTCCATCTTATAGATATGTGCCTCGGGCTTTTCCTCCGCGGCATATACAGCACCATATGGAATGAATGCTGCGGCGGCTGCCGCAGCAATTATACGTCTTATATCCATCAGAGACTGTTCCTCTTGAGCCTGAATGCAACGGAGCTCTTGAGATATTCAAGATATTCCGCATCGCGGCACATAGCCTTGCCCGGTGTGTCGGACAGCTTTGCCACGGGTCTGCCGTTGACATACTGGAGCTTTATTACTATGTTGAGCGCTTCCTCCTCGGTATCATTGGAGCAGAAGGTGCCTATGCCGAAGGATACCTTGGTCTTGGGCGAGAAGTAGTCATACAGCTTCTGTGCCTTGTCAAAGTCAAGGCTGTCGGAGAACAGCAGCAGCTTGGTCTTCGGGTCTACGCCGTATTTCTTGTAATGTGCGATGATCTTTTCGCCCCATTCATATGGGTCGCCGCTGTCATGGCGCACGCCGCTGTAGTTGTTGACCATGGAGCGGTTGAAGTCGAGCAGGAAAAGGTCGGTGGTGACGGTATCGGTCAGTGCCGTGCCGTTATCGCCGTCATACTCCCAGTACCAGTCCTTCATCGCGTAGTAGTTGGTGAATGCAAGGGGGATGGAGTCGATGCCCTGATACATCTGCACGAATTCATGGGCATATGTGCCGATGGGGGTGAGGTCGTACTTCATTGCAAGGTACACATTGGATGTGCCCACGCAGTTGTCGGTCTCTCTGGCGAGACGTCTTACCACTAC
>JAFPPJ010000487.1 GCA_017410745.1 Oscillospiraceae bacterium | reverse complement strand
TCGCTGGTATCGGAGCTTCAGCGCGACTATGCCAGCGACCACATATACGCCAAGGCATATACCGCCATGTCCGAGGAGCACAGACCCATCAAGAAGCAGCGCCTTATCATGATCACGGCGGAGATATGCGGATTCATGGGCAATCTCCCCCAGGCTCTGCAGTTTATGAGTTCGGTGGATACCAAGGTGGTGGCAGAGCAGGATGAAGACCTGCTGATGATATACTATCACGACCTGATGTATTATTATTTCACAGCGGAGGACATGGAGAGCGTCAGAAGGATATACTCGGATACGCTGCCGCTGCAGGAGAAATACGCAAGCAATAAGGCTCCCAGATGGGATGTGCTGGCACTGATGAATTTCTACCGGTGCATCGCGGAGGGAGACTATGCGCAGGCACTGAGCCAGCGCCTTGCGATCAATGACTATAAGAACAACACTCCGATAGGATTCAGGAATTCGGCTCTTGCGGCGTTCATGTCGGCGCATGTGTTCTATGAGACAGCTCTGACATACTATTATGCGGGGGACAGGCAGAGCGCACTGGCGAGTCTTGATGCGGCAGCGCCGGGCTTCGTGCGCGACCCGTACTGGCTTGACCGTGCGAACCGTCTCGCCGCACAGATACAAGGAACAACAAATGTACAGTGATATACTAAACAGCTTTACCCGTTCGGGGAAGCCGGTGGAAGACCTTAGCAGATTTGCCCGTCTTATGCACACGCTCGGCGATCCCCAGGACGGGCTTGTCTTTATCCATGTGGCGGGGACAAACGGAAAGGGCTCGGCAGTGCGCATGCTCTCCGAGATGCTCACCCGTGCGGGATACAGGACAGGCGAGTTCACCTCGCCGTATATAGTCAGATACAACGACCGCATCCGCATAGACGGAAAGGACATCCCCGATGAGGACATAGAGCGGATACTCTCCCGCATCATGGAGAATGTGACGGGGGATGAGGGCTACTCTCAGTTCGAGATCACCAATGCCATAGCGTTCATATGGTATGCGGAGCAGAAATGCGATGCGGTGGTGCTTGAAGCGGGGATGGGCGGACTGCTCGACTCCACCAACATAATCACCACGGGGATATGCTCGGTGATAATGTCCATATCCCTTGACCACACGAGCATACTCGGAGACACGGTGGAAAAGATAGCCCGTCAGAAGGCGGGAATAATCAAGCCCGGCTGTCCTGCGGTGCTGTATGCACCGAATCCCGCAGAGGCGGCGGACGTGGTAAGGCAGGCGGCGCAGAGCTGCGGCTCGCGGCTCATCATCCCCGATACCGCACAGATACGGGAGATATCCGTGAGTGAGGACGGCTGCGCGTTCGAGTACAGGGGCAAAGTATATACCACCGCCATGACGGGCAGGCATCAGATATACAATGCCGCCGCGGTCATAGAAGCGGCAGATGTGATACGGGAGCGGCTGCCACGTCTGACGGATGAGCATATCCGTGCGGGCATAGCGAGTGCGCGGGTGCCATCGCGCATGCAGATACTCTCTCATTCGCCGCTGGTGATATGCGATGGCGCGCACAATCCCGATGCGATGCGCCGCCTTGCGGAATATGTGAAGACTTTGCCGCAGTCGCCGAAGGTCATGATATACGGGCAGATGACGAGCAAGGACTATGTCACATCTGCGGCGGAGATAGCGGGATACATCGACATGGCATACTGCATAGATGATTTCGCCCCGGGTCAGGGCACGGTAAAGGCAGAAGACCTTACCGCACTGTTTGACAATGCGCAGGCGGCAAGCTCCGCCGACGTGCTCGCCCGTGCGAAGGCATACGCCGGCGACGGCGGTGCCGTGATAATCGCAGGCTCGCTGTATATGAGATCGCTTATCAATGCAGAATGAAGAATGCATAGTGCAGAATGAAGATCGCTGCTGAACGGCTGTTCAGCAGCGATCTGTCGTATTGGCTTGTACATATTATCTGTGATATGGGAGATACGGCGGAAATTGTCACCAGTTACCGCTTCATATCACTTCAGCGTACCTTGCTGTCCTTTGCGGAAGCGCTGACTGCGGGCTTCTTTGCAGATGTCGATACAGTTATACGATAGGACTCGCTTGCTCTTGAGAGACCGGGTCTGTCCTTCGTGGTGTACTTCACCATGAACACATACTTTTCGCCTGTCTTAGCGCCGGTGTAGGTATAGCTCGTGTCTTTTGTCTCTGCCAGCTTTATGGCCTTGCCGCCGCGCAGCATAAATACAGTGTAGCTCTGAGCCTTGTTCACCTTGTCCCAGGTGAGGACGATGCCGTCAGTACCGATAGTATATGTTATCTTCTTGCCGTCTATGGGAGAGCGGCGCTTGGAAGATGCGCGGGATGAAGATGACGATGAAGAAGTGTTTTCTGCGGAGGATGAGAGCGATACCGCGCTGCCTCCTCCCTGAGGTGTGTACGCAGGGCCGTGGGACGGCTTGACGGGCACTTCGGGCACGATCGCTGTTATCTCTGCCCAGTCAGACATTATCACGCAAGTGTTGCTGAGCATACGCACATGATATGTGCCGGGCTCTGTGAATGTCACTCTGCCGAGATCATCTATGCTGATGCCGTCATCCTCAAGAGATTCCCATGTGTTACCCTTGCCGTCTTCATCATTTCCGGAAAAATACTCTACGGTGAGCACATCGTCGAGCGATACCGCTGCAGCGCCTACTTCGCCTGTGTATTCGCCGGTCACGATGCATTTGCGGATGCCGCCGGTTTCTTCATCGTATTCGTCATCGTATTCGTCACCATTCTCATTCTCGCTGTCGGTGCTGCAGAACCCTTCATGGACTACTACCTCGAGCCAGTTGGAATAGATGTCACGATGCGACCTGGGATCGCTGTACTTTACTCGTACATGGTATGTCCCGTACTTGTTGATGGATATGATCCCATCCGAGACGGGAGAGCTCTGTGATTCATCCTGCCCGGGTTCTGTCTTTTCGACGGAATATGCATCTGTGATCTTGCTGGTCTCTCCATCCTGAGTAAGCATTATATCTATGTATGGATCTACATGTAAGGGATACGGCGTTAATCCATGGAACGAATTTTCGCCCATAGTTATAGTAATCGGTTCTTGGGGAGAGAGGGGATCAGGATACCAGTGGGGGTCGGGATCAGTATATTTACGATAGCTTATCTCGATCTTCGAAGACCTCTGCTTGGCTTCTTCGGCTGTCTTGGGAAGCTCGGGATATGTTCCCGCCTTGAACAGTGCCATATTGCAGGGGGAACAGTACGTCTTGCATGGTGAAGACTGGAATGTCTCACTGGCTTTGAGCGAATACGTCAGGTAGTCCATCTCGTAGACGTCTTTCACGCCTTCAAATCCGATGTACCATCTATCGTGGGACCCTTCAACGTGATCTCTCTGCTCATACATAGAAGCGGTCTGTCTCGGTGCAGATACT
>JAFPPJ010000486.1 GCA_017410745.1 Oscillospiraceae bacterium | reverse complement strand
TTTCAAATAATACTACTCATGCAGGCAGAACTGTGACAGGTGATTATGATGGTACTAATGGTAGTACTACCATAGCTGATACACTTAATATTCAGCTTAATAGCAATATACAGGCAGACCCTGGAAATACTGCAACAATTACCGATACAAAGATAGAGAAGGACGTTGACGTACAGTTCACCAACACACGCAAGGGTACTATCCCCACAGGTGTTATCCTTTCTGTTGCAGCTCCCGCTACTATCGGCATAGCAGTCGTAGGCGGCATCATCTACCTTGTAGCTAAGCGCAAGAAGGATGAAGACGACGAAGAAGAATAAGATTCAGTTTGGAGTTTGAAGGAGAGGAATGAAGCGACTTGAACAACTCCACACTCCACACTCCACACTCCACACTTTCCAAAACCTCTTCCATCGGAGTCAGGTTCTGGAAAAAAATGAACGTTCTCTATGAGCGGCTTGTGCTCATAGTGCTGATACTGATCCTGCTGATAGTGCTGTGGTGTATGTATGACAACTACTATGTCTTCAATCATACCACCGACAGGATATCGGGCTATAAGCCCGGCACTGTCAGCAGCGAGAACGTCTTATCAGAAAAGAGCATTACAGATGATATGGTGGCATGGATCACTTTGGACAATACCGGTATCGACTATCCTGTAATGCATTCCGACGATAATGTAAAGTATCTGAATACCGATCCGTTCGGTGATTATTCCCTCGCAGGAAGCATATTCCTTGACTGCCGCAATTCTCCCGATTTTACCGATGATTATTCGTTGGTATACGGCCATCATATGGAATACGGCAGGATGTTCGGCGCACTTGATGAGTTCCTCGATGAGAGCTATCTGAGGTCCCATACCACAGGAGAGCTGCTTATCGGCAGGGACGGTCAGGAAAAGCATAAACTGAAAGTTTTTGCCGCAGTAAAGGCGAGCGCGCTCGATGAAGAGATATTCGACCCGGGCAAGGGCGATGTGCGCGCTTTTATCAAAGACAACGCAGCAGTTATCATAGAAGACAGTGAGGAGAGGATACTCGGACTATCGACCTGTTCAGACGAGAATGCGGCATCGAGAGTAATCGTGTTCTGCTATATAGAATAAAAAGGGAGGGTGCATATGAGATTCAGGCGATTTGCTTGCATGATATTGTGTGCACTCTCATTATTTGTATGTTCGGCTGGTGTATCCGCATCAATGTATGAGAGCGTCACTGCCGAGATAGAGGTCGTGACCGAGCCGCTGAAAAACCGTTTCGATACGATCTTGCACAAATATGATCTGCGTATATACCCAGAGGAGACAATAGCACCGCTCCCGAACGTAGATCAGCTCATCCTGTATGAGCATTCTACAGGTGCATTCTCGATAGTACTCGATGAACCGGGCACATATCACTATCGTATATACGAAAAGAGCGGTGATGATCCCCAGATCAAATATGATGACCGTATATATATCGCTACGGTATATGTGGAAGCAGACAGCAATGACAGGCTTTCCACTGCAGTGGCAGTAAGGCTGCTCAATGGCGACAAGCCCGACCAGGTAGTGTTCAATGATGATCCTGCATCTACTCCGAGCCCACAGCCGCCGAACCCACCTACCCCGCATCCTGTGGATCCTTCCGAACCGACAGAGCCCACAACTCCGGTAGTACCTGTCAAACCCTCAGAGCCTGTAACGCCTCCCGAGGATCCGTCCTCCGGCGCAGGTGAATACGGCGACGGTATCTTCATAGATGTGGGTACGTTCGTGAAGTATATCACCGTTCCCGAGACCGAAGATGAGATAAAGGCAGTCGAGAAGCTGGAAAAGTCCTTCCTCGGAAACATCCCTGTGATATATATCGCGGCGCTTATAATATGTCTCGCAGGTCTTGCGATACTGCACAGACAGAAAGACAGCTGATAATTGATCCCCGGGTCACCCCGGGGATATTTCATTTTTGTATATACTTTCTGGCGGATTTCATGATTATGATGCAGATGCGTTTGATGAAGAGCACGAGTATAAAATATACTACCGCTGCCATCGTGAGTATATCATACTGTTCGGAGCTGAGCCCTCCGATGGATAACCATCTCGGATTGAATGCGACAGTGCCGAGAAGCATGAAATTCACCGCAAAAAATAACGACAACAGCATAAACAGCCAGTTCCATTTCAGGATGCTTTTGGCTGTGGCATGCATTCTTCTGACGTTTTGTTCGTCCCGCGTGTTCTTCCATACGGATGCGATGATGTCAGACAGCTTTTCGTCAAACTTCTTGACATAGTTCATTTATCTCACCTCTTATGCGTTCATGGATAGGTGATATCTATTATATATCATTACCTGTACGATGTCAAGTATTTTATTTCCCGCAAAGTGACGAAATGAAGAAACAGGATATGGAGATATTGTACAACAAAGTCGGATGCGGTCATTTCAATCCGCTTTCCTTGATCCTTTCCAGGTAGGTCTCACACATACGGCGCACATCATCGGCACTGTCGGTCATGCCCCTGTGTACCCACAGTGCGGTGACATTCCATACCGCACCGATATTGAGTGCCATGAGATAGTCGGCATCAAGCCCGTCAAAAAGGGGCAGGGAAGGGTTCTGCTCGGACAGAAGGCTGTTCCTGAGAAAAGGCAGATATTCATTCGTACACTGCAGTATCACATGGAACATGCCGTTCCTGCCGAGGAGCATGAGCAGCTCTCTGTTCCTGTCCGCAAATGAGAATGCAGTCTCAAGCATATCGCCCTGCGCATTATTGACTATATCGAAATAATCGCGGAGGGTGCGCTTTATCAGCGAGCGCAGCACATCATCCTTTGATGTGAAATTGCGGTAGAAGGTCTTTCGTGCGAGCCTTGCCTCAAGTATGATCTGTTTCACGGTTATCTCGTCGTACGGATATTTATGCATGAGCGAGAGCAGGGCTTCGGTTATCTCTGTCTGTGACCTTATGGCAGATGGATTTGCTGAATCGGTCATAGTACCTCCTCAAAGTGACACATT
This sequence comes from Oscillospiraceae bacterium, assembly GCA_017410745.1. Lineage (GTDB taxonomy): Bacteria > Bacillota > Clostridia > Oscillospirales > Ruminococcaceae > Huintestinicola. The sequence goes on along the minus strand of JAFPPJ010000486.1, from coordinate 802 downwards.
TTCGCAAAAGAGTGTATCTTTCCCGTATCGTATTGACATACGGGACTTTATTTATTATACTATAAAATCATAAAGAACACAAGTGTGTCAGTAAAAAAGGAGGATAATAATGGAACTGAGAAAGTTTATCCCGTCGGATGCACAGACAATAATATCCTGGACGGGTGATGAGACCGCATTCAGAAAATGGTGCGCAGACAGATATGAGACATACCCTATCGTGCCGGATGATATCATCTCGGCATATAAGGAGGCGGCAGGATCGGGACGCTTCTTCCCGTATACCGCAGCAGAGGACGGCGAACCGGTGGGGCATCTGATAGTGCGGTTCCCCGATGAGGATATGAAGACCGCTCGGCTGGGCTTTATCATAGTCGATCCGTCAATGCGCGGGCAGGGAATAGGCAGGAGAATGATACGTCTTGCTCTGCATGAAGCAGAAGTACATGGAGCGGAAAAAGCCACGCTCGGAGTATTCGATAACAATGAGAGTGCCCACAGATGCTATCTGGGTGCAGGCTTCAAGGATATACAGGGCGACAAAGAGGTATATCATATCTTTGGTGAAGACTGGCTCTGTATCGAGATGGAACAAGATCTCGGAAAAGGAGGTACAAGATGAGGGAATATCTGCTGCTTCTGCCGATAATATTCATATTTCACGACATGGAAGAGATCATAGGATTCCCGCTGTTTTTCAAGAGCGATCCCGAGGTTTTCGTGAAGCATCCGAAGCTCACCGCAGCATACAGAAAATTCACCCCCGAAGGATTTGCTTTGGCAGTATACGAGGAATTCATAC
>JAFPPJ010000485.1 GCA_017410745.1 Oscillospiraceae bacterium | reverse complement strand
CAAGGAACAGGGATCAGCATGATGTGCGATTTTTTGACTATACCTTTGCCGACGGCACTGCTGTCCGTGCATATCAGGGAGATGATGCAAAGATCTTCCGCGATACAGCGGGACTGCCCGTGTTCACAAAGGAAATATCCGAGGTAAAGCTCACCGACGGCGAGGCATCATGGTACCGCATAAGCAAAGACATCGGCAGCACCTCCATAACAGCAGAGCGCCCCGTGAACAGTGCCATCTATGTATACGACCGTTTCGGCAAGATGGTATGGAACTCCTTCCTGCAGGATATCCCTCCTTATATCCCGCTCCCCGCCGACGGATTCATCGTATTCATAGGGGAGAGCGGCGGCACTGTGAATATTCTCAGATAACTTACGGCGCGCACGCAGTACAGAGCATAACAAAGCCCATTCACCATCGATACGGTGAATGGGCTCTTTGTATCAGATACTATATTGAAAAAGTGGCTTTAATGCCCATCTATGACCGTTCTGATACGCATCCGGAAAAATATGAGATATTTCTCACATTCCTATTGACAAATTCCTCACGATATGATATACTATATGAGAAATCTCTCACATTTTATCGAAAGGCGGGACAATAATGGACAAGATCAATGCAAAAGCGGTCATCGGCACTAATTCCTGGGGCGGCAGGGCTTACGGAAAAGCACTCCGCGGCAGCTATGTGGAAGACAGCGTTATCAAAGAAGCCATGTGTGAAGCCCGGGAACAGGGGCTCATGATCTACGACATCGCCCGTGACTACGGACTGGGCAAGGCTCAGAAAATGCTTGGGGAGTTTGCGGATGAACTGGATATGGATGATATCATCATCTCAGCAAAATATACTCCCCTCTCCCGTTACAGAAAGGGCTGTGTACGCAGGTCTTTTGAGAAGGATCTTGCAGATGTGCATCGTGACTATATAGATATATACTGGCTGCACCTGCCCACGGATATCGAACAGCACCTTGAAGAAATGATCGGGCTTTACAATGAAGGGAAGATAAAGCACATCGGCGTCTCGAATTTCGACCTTGAAGAATGTAAGCTGGCAAAAAATATTCTCGGCAAAGCGGAGATACCTCTTTATGGAGTGCAGAACCATTACAGCCTTATTTCCCGCGAATGGGAGAAAAACGGCATGCTGGGCTGGTGCAGAGAAAACGGTATATCCTTCTGGGCATGGGCTGTGCTTGAAGAAGGCATGCTCACAGACCCTCGGGTGAAGACTAAATCTTCCCCCATGAAATTCTTCATGGCACCGCAGAAGCGGAAAATGCACGGACTGTACCGTGTCATGATAGCCGTGGCAAAGAGGCACTGCATCACCGTCCCCCAGGTGGCGGAGGCCTATTGTGCAAACAAAGGGATCGTCCCGATATGCGGCTGCCGCAAGCCCACTCAGGTAAAAGAACTGGCTCAGGCGGCGGATATAAAGCTTACCTCGGGAGAGATGCGCCGCCTTGAAAAAGCAGCGGACAAGTCCTCAGCCACAGTGCTGGGAGCGGATATTTTCAGGATATTCGTACCGCGGAAAAGGTGATGACAGTGGAAAAGACAGCCAAGCCCGTACAGGCGAGATCACAGAAAACAAGGGACAGCATACTTCAAGCAGCCCTTTCCATGTATGCAAAAAAGGGATACCATAAAACGACTGTCGATGAGATAGCAGCGGAAGCAGGAGTCTCCACGGGCATCGCATACAGGTATTTCAGGAACAAAAAGGATATGCTGCTGGCAGCTATTTCATACGCTGCGGATAATATCGGCTCCATCGCAGGGACGGATGAGCTTTGCATACCCGAAGACCCGAAGGATATGCAGGGCTATCTCACAGCGTTGCTGAAAGACTTCGAAAAGCTTCATATAAAATACCGCGATATCCATGAGGAAATAGAAGGTCTGCAGCACACGGATGAAGATGTGCGGAAGCTGTACATCACCATGACCGATGAAAAGATGACGGGCGCCATCGCAAAGCTGTCGGCATTTATGGCTGATGACAGGAACATCCGCGAAAAAGCATACTCTGCGGTGGGCATAATGGAACAGCACTGCCACATGATGATGAACAGTGAGCTTTACCGCCTTGATACCGATGTGATGCGTGATATCACCGTAAATGCAGTGATCGGTGTCCTCGGATCCTGACCGTTTCTTGCCCGACAGGATACAGCATACGGACAAAACAGCCCCGGAGCATTTCACAGGTTGAAATGCTCCGGGGTAAAGTGTTCTGTAATGATCTTACTTTCTGCTGTCAAGCTCACCGATGAACTCTTTTATATCCTCTGCCATCTGTTCGGACTCCTTTTCGATGATGCCATAGTGATCATAACTGTGAGCGATATCCTGCCAGGTCTTCAATGCTTTTTTCATCTTTGCCTCATCAAGTCTCAATGACAGATACCGAGATCGTCGATTATGACCTCGCCGTCATCCGAGCCGTCAAATATGATCCTCATGCCTTTTATCCTTCCGAAATCAAAGCCCGTATCCTGGTCAAACATATTCTGTGTCAGTATGACCTGCTGCATCTGATGCTTGTATTCATAGCTGCCGAACAGAACGTCCTGCTTGTAGAGCTGCACTGCAAGGGTGGGATAAACATAGACGGGTGATATTGCACGAACTGTTTTTCCGTTTGCATCGGTAAGCTCGACTGTGTAGGAAAGCCCCGACGGATCATCGGCATGTTCCTCACGCATATCAGCAATGTCAAAAGAAATGCCGCAGGATGTCATATCTGCATCAAAGCCGAAAACAGCCGCAGGTGCACTTTCCTTCTCCCATTCACAGTCAAGGATGTAGTTCTCGCCCTCTCCCCCATCTCCGTATATATCGGGCTTGAATGTCCAGTGCTTCATTCCTTCACAGTCAATGATCGTTCCATCGGCATCGCCCGAAGTAATATTGACCGAACCATCAAAGGAGCTTATATTCTCAAAGTCAGAATCCATATAGTCCGTGATATAAACGGTTTTCGGAAGATAGTACAGGTATGACGAATTGTCGGAGAGCAGACCGGAATATGTATCGTCAATGCCAAGTGATGTATCAAGAAATGTTCTGAAATACGCCTTTGCAATCTTCTGCTGATCTTCGGCGGTGATAAAATTGGCGGTGTTCAGATATCCGTTTATCGCAGGTTCAAGGTCATAACGCCCCCACTCGGTATTGAACTGTCCGTGATTGGCACCCATGATATATACCGATGCTTTTCTGTACAGCGTATCTCCCCTGCCTGTGAACGTAACATTATTGTACTGCTTTTCTCCCATGACCTTGCTTACATCATGATCGTTTGCACCGTGTATCAGCAGATAGTCAACATCGGATATTTCAACAGCATGGCTTGCAGGCATATACTGGTCTACTGTGGGCGCTATCGCTATCACGGCGGATATATCAAAATGATAGTCGAATTTCAGGTTCCCATCCTCGGGATAGGCATCAAGATCATTGAAAAGATATGCCGCAGCAACTGCCTCACCGCCTCTGGAATGACCTGCTACCGCAAGCCTGTGCGGATCTATTTTCCCGTACAGAGGACCTGATGCATTGTCATTTTCATCAAGCAGCGCCTTTATGTTTTCGAGAAGTATGATGGCACGGGAATCGTTCTGAACGCTCAGATCGTTGCAGATATTCTCATCCACCGATACCACAGCATACCCGTTTGAAGCAAGGTAATTCCCGAGATACGCATAACCGAGATATGACGGTTCATCCGCATTATGCGCCCCGTGTACGATAATGAGGGTCGGGCAGTTCGTCTTGCCCGTCGGCAGATAGATCTCGCCCTTGACCGGCGCCTCCCTGAGATCATGATGGCTGCCGATATCACTTATCTTATCTAAAATATCACGGTCTTCAAGCGTCGCAAGTTCTGATATATCTATGGTCCCGGTCTTTATGTCCGAATCAGCGGCATTACCGTAGGAAAGCTCTGTGACTTCGTATGTACCGTTTTCGAGATAGCTGTCAAAGCCCGGAACTGCCTCAGCCGATACGGCAGGTGCAGCGTTCAGATAAAAGGTCACTCTGCTTTTGCCGAAATTGTCGGTGCGGAAGAATAAACCGTACAGTATTATGACAGCAAGAGAGATACCACCTGCTGTGTACCCGAAGATCTGTCTGAACCGACGCTGTCTGATAAATGTCGCGATACATCTTCCGAAGATATCCACCGCAAGCACGAAAAGCAGACTCATTATCAGCGGCACAAGAACTATGTACATCTGCACGCCAAAGAGGTTCGCTGTGCAGACCAGCGCCCATGTGACAAAAAAGTATATTCTGGGTCTTGTGCCGCCGCCGAACACCAGCCTGACGACCAGCAGCAGTATTTCTGCCAGAATGATCGT
>JAFPPJ010000484.1 GCA_017410745.1 Oscillospiraceae bacterium | reverse complement strand
TGTGAAAGGAGAAACAGCAGACTATGGATAGATCAAAAGTCATATTCGGAAACAAAATGCCCGCTGCTGTCTATAATAACGCAGTGAAGGCAAAGGAACGGCATATTTCAAAGTACGGTGACGATTCCGGTGTGACATATCACCTCAAAGCCGCTCCCGCCCCCGCAATAGGCGATATATGGAATGTGAAGTCACTTTCCATATCCGACACACCCGAAGTCGAATTCGATGAGAAGAGCATCATAATCGGCAATATCCGTATGGGTTTCGGCCATTACCGTATATCTATGGCCATAGCCTCAGCCGCTTATTCTATGGGCTATGACCCATACTGGTTCGATCTTCATTCATTAGACGGCACCACCTGCGGCAAGGTCATCGCAGGACAGAACAAGTTGTATTCCATGGGTTCAAGGCTTTCCCAGCAGATACCCCTCTTCAACAAGGCGGTGTGGGAGCCTCTTAACAGTGAAGGTTTCAGACAGATATCATATAACTGCTCGGATCAGAAGACTGCAGAGCTCATGACTCCCGTGTTCGCAGATATCCCCGCAGATATCCCGTTTGCCGCTGCTCATGTATGGCCTGCACAGGCTGCGGTACATGCAGGGCTCACCGATGTGATAAATGTTATCCCCGATAACTGGCCAATGGCGCTGCATCTTGCCGAAGGAGCGCTCCATACAGTACAGACCCCGTCTACATATATAGGTTACAGGATGCTTCGCGGTATGGACAAGGACCGTATACTGCACCCCATGCCGTCCGAGGATATCGCTTTTACAGGTCACTATATCGACCATGAACTTGTAAGCAATATAGAGACGGATAATAAGGCACGTCTGTCGAGGGCGAAGAACGGCGCTCCCATGCGCTGGCTGCTTTCTGTCGGAGGAGCAGGGGCACAGAAGGATATCTTCATATCCGTCATAAAAAAGCTGATACCGTATATAAGGAAAAAGCAGGCTGCCCTTTTTGTCAATGTCGGAGACCACAGAGATGTATGGGAGTCTATATGCGCAGAAATAAAGGGTATCGGAAAATATACGAAAGAGCATTTTGATGATTTTGAAGCTACACGCAGATTTGCCGAAAATGCTCTTGACAAGAATGTATATGGGATACACGCATTCTGTCATTCCGATATCTTTGCGGCAGTATATTCCACAAATCTCCTTATACGCTGCGCAGATGTGCTTATCACCAAGCCCGGAGAGCTTTCCTACTATCCTGTGCCAAAGCTCATGATAAAGCGCGTCGGCGGTCATGAAGCATGGGGTGCTATACGCGCTGCAGAGATAGGCGACGGCACATATGAAATGACCACTCCTGCGGAGACCTGTGCTATGATAGAGGAGATGCAGAAAAACAGCGACATTCTTGAAATGATGTGCAGCTGTATCGGCACCGCAAACAAGGCAGGCATATATAACGGCGCATACAATGTGATAAAGCTGGCAGAAGAGCGCAGGAATATCAAATGATAACGATGACCCGATAACGCACTTTGAAGATCGCGTTATCGGGTCAATATTTATGTTCATTCCGACATCTTTCCGATAAGTCTGAATACCTGTTCCGCTGTTATCATCAGATCTCTTTCAGCCGTTCCAGGCACCATCGCCTCTCTTAGGCTCTTAGGCCTCCTGATTATGGGAAAACAAGCATCTATGCCGTATTCTGCGAATGATACTTTTTCATCCTTTATCATTCCCGCAAAGGCTATGACGGTCTTATCATATTTCTTTGCAGCCTTCGCTATTCCTCCCGGCACTTTGCCCATTACACTTTGCTCATCAAGGCATCCTTCACCGGTGATGACGATATCTGCCTTTTTTATCTCCGTGCCGATGCCTGTCTTGCTGATGACCATATCTATCCCCGGCAGGAGCTCCGCATTCAGATATGCCCTGAAAGCAAAACCTAAGCCACCTGCAGCACCCGCTCCCGGATGATCCATATCAGCATCCGGGTATTTTTCTTTCGTGATTTCTGCATAGTTTTCAAGCCACATATCCATAATAGGTATATCATCACCGCGCAGACCCTTCTGCGGCCCGAATACGGCAGAGCAGCCGTTTTCACCGCACAGCGGATTATTCACATCACAGGCTATGCTGAAATGGCTCTCCCTGATACCGGGGAGCACATGACTGTCATCGATCACAGCAATATCCTTCAAGCCCTTACCGCAAGGGCTTATCTTGCCTCCCTCACCGTCATAGAACTCAAAGCCCAGTGCCTGCAGCATCCCGATACCGCCGTCATTCGTCGCACTCCCGCCTATACCTATCATAAACTCGCGTGCTCCACGGTGAATAGCATCGGCTATCATCTCACCAACGCCATAGGTGGTGGTCTCCATCGGATCCTTTTCATTTTCATCAAGAAAAGTGATGCCTGCGGCAGAAGCCATTTCCATGACAGCCAGCTTCTTTTCTGCACAAAAGCCGTATGAAACATCAGTCTTCCTTTGCAGCGGATCTGATACCATAGTATGTACCACACTGCACTCAAGAGCTTTCATAAGCGTCTCCGACATGCCCTCACCGCCATCGGAAACGGTCTTCACGATCACCTCACTATCGGGACAGGCTTTCAGGATGCCCTTTCTTACCGCTTCTCCCGCTTCCTTTGACGATATGCATCCCTTGAATGAATCTATCGCTATCAGTACTCTCATACCATACTCTCCTCAAACTTGAACAAATCCGCTTGCATGTCCGCAAAAGTTCTCCTGCCGCAGTACGGCAGGAGAACATCAGCTTATTCTTCTACTACGGGCACGATGTCGGACTTTGTGACTTTCGTCCACTTGCCATTTACCAATGCCTTGACAGCATAGCCCTTGTCGGTGGACTCTGGTACTATCTCTATATTTGTTTTATCTGTCTTCGCGATCAATTTGAGTTTACCGTCAGCGGTCAGGCGATAGACAGCATATTTCTCTGCATTCGAGACTTTTGTCCACTTGAGAATGATCTTGTTGTTTTTCACAGATGCGGACACGACAGGCTTGTCAGCAGTCTTTTTGATGCTGATCTCCAGGGACTTGCTCGGCTTGGAGATACCGTCCTTTGTGGTATACTTCACTCTGAACTTATAGACCTTGCCGGGTATTGCATTTTTTACATAGTATACCGTTTTGGTGGTCTCACCGATCTTGTATTCCTTGTTGCCTTCGACATAATATACAGAGTAATTCTTCGCACCGCCTATCTTGTCCCAGCGGATCCTTATTCTTCTGCTGCTAACATATTCAGCACTGATTTTCTTGTTATCAATGAGTGAGACAGGCGGTATAGTTACGGATATGGTGGAAGCGTCCTGCATTGTGGTAGTTGAAGGAGCGGAGGGTCCATAGGATGAAGTGCTGTAAGAAGTATACTTGGAAGGATGCGGTTCTTCTTCGGGCTCAGGCTCGGGCTTAGGCTCTATCTCAGGTTCGATATAAGGATCGGAAGCTTTTTCCCATATAGCATTGATGGTCATGTTCTCAGCCGGCATCGTCCCGGGTATATCCTTATCCCAGCCTGCGAAGACAAAGCCTTCCTTTACGGGGTCTTCGGGAGCAGTTACAGCCGCACCATATTCTGCGTTTATCGGAGCTGTTTGAGAGCCGCCATCGGTATTGAATATTATAGTATAGCTGTTGATATTCCATAGAGCCGTGACGGTCATGTCCTCAGCCGGCATTGTCTCAGGTATATCCCTATCCCAGCCTGCAAAGGCATAGCCTTCCTTTACGGGGTCTTCGGGAGTATTGACTGCCGTGCCGTATGCGCCTGTTATTGCCGGTATCTCCGTGCCCCCGTCTGTATCGAAGGTTATTGTGATATTTCTTCCGGCCTTTATGGTTACAGCTTCAGCTTCTGACGCCAGTAAGTTATCATTCCCTGCATAGCGCACATAGTATGTGCCGGGCGCAAGATCTGTAAGCACAGTATCGCTCACATCAGTATAATCTTCCTCTGCACCTGTGGTGCTCATCTGCATGCCTTCTGCAAGGCCTGAGATAGTACCGTCATTCTTGCCTGCCGCCGTTTCATCGGTGTGCTCAAGAACAGGTGCTTCCTGCGGTGCCTTTGCGATGCTGATATTCATTGCCTGAGGCTCGGTATCGTTGTGATCAGAGTCGCCCTTGATCTTGTAGTATACGGTATAGCTGCCTGCATCGACAGCGGTGGGTATGTCTGCGGAATAGTCACCGTCTTCTCCGAGAGCATACTGCATCTCGCCGCCCTCTGCTTCGCCTGCCTTCACAAGCTCCTGAGGCTTTCCGTTATAGGTGAGCACATTTGGTATAGGAGCGCCTTGCGCATCTGCAGGCGCAATAGTCACGCTTATGGTATTTACCTCGCTGTCGAGATGGTTCTTATCGCCCTGCACCTTCCAGTATGCGGTATAGCTCCCCGCATTTGTGCCTTTGGGAATGTCTGATGTAAATCCTTCACCGTCGGAGCTGTACAGCATCTTGCCGTCACTTGTAGAACCTGCGGTCAGGAGCGCCTGAGCCTTGCCTGTGTATTCAAGCCCCTCTATGGCTGTCGGAGCAGTGTATGAAGGCTCTGCCTTTTCTACCTTCACAGACACATCAGCGGTCACGGTATTATAGTTTACTTTATCATCGGGAGTGTAAACTGCTGAGAAAGTATTGATCCCCGCATCGCCGACCTTCTGTGTATCATCTGCCCATTTCCAGCCTTCGGCAAGAGCTGCATCCGCAAGGGTATCTCCATATGTTGCAGTAGACTCGGGTATCACATACACAGGATCAGCTTTGGATATGGTATAGTTAACGGATGCGGTCGCACCGTCCACTGTGATGGATGCAGAATATGTGCCTGCATTCGTGGGTGGCTCGCTGCTCTCTGCGTATGCCGTGCCGTCCGACAGAGTTCCGGAATATACGATATCTGATGCAGAAACATTCATCCCGGTCGCAGCTTTGAAATCGGCAGTTCCGTCAAGTACTGCGCCTGCGCTGCCGCTGCCCCCATATGCCGCAAGAGCAGGTGCAGCGATCGTGAGTGTTGCTTCTATTGTCCCACCGTGCTCTGTATCCACGTAAGACACTGTAATAGCAGAGCCGTTAGCAGCGGTGTTATGCTCGATCACCGGTATTGTATCATTATAAGTGTCCAGACAGCGCGAGCAGGTGTATTTCATCACTCCTGTTGACACACATGTAGCCGGTGTCGTTATCTCGGAAGTATAGTTGTGACCTAAGGCAGGAACAGGAACGTATCCACTGTCAAAAATATTTTCTATGGTCTCTGTATTTCCATTATTGATAACATTGAACTCCCCTATTGACCCCGATGCATAATCCACACGGCCTTCTTCGGTACAAGACGGCGGTTTCTCATTATTCGGCTTTACATTTATTGTATATATTAATGGATTGGTCTCAAGCGGCAGATCACTTTCTTCCGCTACGATCTCTACTCTTATCTTCCGCTG
>JAFPPJ010000483.1 GCA_017410745.1 Oscillospiraceae bacterium | reverse complement strand
GGCTTTGCCGACCGGGTAACTCCGGGCTTTGCCATTTGCTGATTGTATCTATGCAAATAACGGTTACCGAGCCGCAAATGGAACCGACTTGCAGGCAAATATCAACGATATCGCCGCCGGCCGTGCAATAGTGCATCTGTTCTGCGCTTTCAAATACTCCGAGGATAGTACGGTGGACTTGCTGCAAATGAGTATCGGGTAATTCCGGGCTTTGCCCGGCAACAGAGAGTTGCTTGCAAAATCGGGATATGTGTGGTATTATATATAGGGGTGATATTATGGAAACAAGAGAGATAATACAGAAGCTTCGTACAAAGAGCGGAATGTCGCAGGAAGAGCTTGCAAATAAAGTCTTTGTGACAAGGCAGGCTGTCTCCCGCTGGGAAAACGGCGATACTTTGCCTAATACCGAAACGCTCAAACTCCTTTCCGAAATATTCAGCGTGTCCATAAATGCACTGCTTGGCTCGGATAAAAAGCTTATCTGTCAGTGCTGCGGCATGCCGCTTGATGATGAGATCATCAGCCGTGAAAAGGACGGCTCGCAGAATATAGAATACTGCAAATGGTGCTATGCCGACGGCGAGTATATGTACAGCAATATGGACGACCTGATAGAGGTCTGCGCAAGGAATATGACGGATGCAGAGCATCCGGAGGAAGAGGTCAGAGTGTACCTCAGGAATATGCTGCCTCAGCTCGATTACTGGAAGAAGTATAAGGCAATAGGCGGCAGCGGTAAGTTTGAGGAGTTCAAGCAGACGCTTATAAACGAGATAAATGCGCTGAATATAGAGGGTATGCCGAAGGTGGAAAAGCTCAACGCCCTGGTGGGCAGCTATGTGAATTTAGCGTACAGACTGCCAAGCGGACAGTATGTCAAATTCCTGAGCGATGATGCCACATATCTCGGAAATCAGCTGGAATGTGAGTTTGGCGGAGACAGATGCTTCGGAGTGCTGGCAAATATGGAGTTCATTATGGTGTGCACCTATGAGAAGGACGGAGCAGACCCCGAGCTGCTGATATATAAAAGGCGATAGTATGAGCAGGATAATATTCGATGATGATCATGTCATAGTGTCACCCTCGTTCGATGAGGTGTCAGAGCATAAGCACAGCTTCTGCCATGTCTTTTTCCTGTATGACGGAGATATATGTACGCATATGCGCATAATCGGGAGCGGTATGATCCATACTATGCCGCCGAGGGCACAGTGCAGGCTTTTCCTGATGATAGACCCCACTGCGGCGGCTGCGGAGCATCTTATGGAGAAGTACAGCGAACCTGTGACATTGCCTTGTGCTGAGCCGCCTTTATATAACGACACTATGAGCGATGATGAAGTCCGTGAAGAAATGAGGCGCTGGATGGAACATACATTCCCCTGCGGCAGGAAAATATGTGACGAGCGCATATCACAGCTTATAACGGATATAGGCGAATACAGATATCTTGAGAGCAGTATACCCGATATAGCAAGGACAATGTATCTCTCGGAAAGCAGGCTCTCGCATATGTTCAAGGAAAGCATGGGCATATCACTGAAGGGTTATCTGAATCTCAAACAGATACAGTATGCATACGAGCATATACGGCAGGGCGAAAGCATAACATCTGCGGCACTTGATGCAGGGTTCTCAAGCTCTGCACATCTGGCAGCCGCCTGCAAAAAGATGATGGGCATATCCATCAGCGGCGTCATGTCATGAGCCGACGTAAACAGATGTGACGAATATTTATAGCTTAAATAATGCATCATACCCCAAAATTGGCTGCGGGCACTGCCCATTTATTGAAAGGGTCAGTGTAAAATACAATAGATATGACGAATATCTGCGTCCATACAAATGTATCAGATACTGAATTGGCTGCGGGCACTGCCCATTTTTTGATAATCCGGCGTAAAATGCATATAGATATGACGAATATCTGCGTCCATACAAATGTATCGGATACTGAATTGGCTGCAGGCACTGCCTGCCCCGCAGCGGATTTTTGAAAGCGCTCCCCTCAAAGATGTGGTATAATGATCACATCAAGAAGGGAGCGTTTGCTATGAAAAGATATCTGATGAGCACAAGACTTTTAGACTATAAGAATGAACGCATCAGGCGGCTGATAGCTGCAAGAGGATGGGACAAGCTGCCGGAATATGAATGCATACGCAGTATATACGACTTTGTAAAGGACGAGATACTTTTCGGGTATAATACCGACGATGCAATACCCGCGTCAAAGGTGCTATCCGACGGATACGGACAGTGCAATACAAAGGGCATATTGTTCATGGCACTGCTAAGAGCCTGCGGCATACCGTGCAGGATACACGGCTTCACGATAAACAAACAGCTGCAGAAGGGTGCGATGTCGGGCTTTGTATATCATCTCGCTCCGAGGGATATAGTACACAGCTGGGTGGAGGTATGCCTCGAGGACACATGGTATGAGCTGGAGGCATTCATAATAGACAAAGAGTATCTGGACAGCCTGAAAGAATACACGGGCGTGTGCACTGGACCATTCTGCGGATACGGCGTGGCAGTGAAGGACATGGGCAATATGCAGACTTATTTCAACAGGAACAACACGTATATACAGAGTGAGGGCATAAACCGCGACTTTGGCACGTTTGACAGCCCCGATGCATTTTTCATGAAGCATAGTCAGGCACTGTCTCCTGTAAAGAAGTTTGTCTTCCGCTATATAGGAAGGCACCTTATGAACAGGAATGTAAGACGGATAAGAGACGGACACCGTGGAATATGTACCGGACCGGGATGTGTATATTCGTGCCCGATCAAACGTCTTCTCGGCAAATAACAACTCGCACACCCTCGTAATTAAAATCAGATTAGAAAAACATTAAATCTCATAAGATCTCATTGACATATCATCTGTTCAGATATATAATCATTAACGGATCATATATCGGAGGTAAGAACATGAAAAAAACAAAAAAGGCAGCGATGATCATAGTATGCGTGCTGCTCCTGCTGCTCATCGCAGACTGTGCCGCAAGCATATTCATATATGAGCAGAACTTCGGATGCAGATATGATACATATGAACCTATGATGATGCATCTTGAAGATTTCGAGGGGCTCGAACGCACGGAATATAAATTCCAGTCCGACAAGGGGCAGATGCTTACCGGGTATCTGTATACACACGGGCTTGACAGAAAGG
>JAFPPJ010000037.1 GCA_017410745.1 Oscillospiraceae bacterium | reverse complement strand
GATGTTCAGGGCTTCGAGCGCGATGTGTGCAATCTTCACGTCGATGCGACCCGTGCCACGCACCTGTGCAAAGTCGCGCACACGGCGCAGCAGGGCGTTGGCAATACGTGGCGTACCACGGCTGCGGCCAGCAATCTCGGCGGCAGCGTCTTCGTCGCAAGGCACCTCCAGCAAACGTGCCGAACGCAGGATAATCTTCTTCAGCACGTCGGCATCGTAGTATTCGAGGTGCATGTTGATGCCGAAGCGGGCACGGAGGGGCGCCGTGAGCAGGCCGCTGCGCGTCGTCGCACCGACCAGCGTGAAGGGGTTCAGGTCGATCTGTATCGAGCGGGCCGACGGACCTTTGTCAATCATGATGTCGATGCGGAAATCCTCCATCGCCGAGTACAGATACTCCTCGACCACGGGCGACAGTCGGTGGATTTCGTCGATGAACAGCACGTCGTTCTCCTCGAGCGAGGTCAGGATGCCGGCCAAGTCGCCCGGTTTGTCGAGCACAGGACCGCTGGTCACCTTGAATCCCACGCCCAGTTCGTTGGCGATGATGTTCGACAGCGTCGTCTTACCCAGTCCCGGAGGGCCGTGCAGCAGCGTGTGGTCGAGGGGCTCGCCGCGGAACTTTGCCGCTTCGACAAAGATGCTCAAGTTCTCGACCACCTTCGTCTGTCCGCTGAAGTCGTCGAACCGCAGCGGTCGGAGCGCATTTTCGAAGTCCTTCTGATGTTCGCCCTTGCGCCCTCTTACTATGGGTGCGAGTATCTGTATCCTTGTGCCCTCATCGAGGGAGGTTATCTTGTCAACTATCTGGTCTACGGACTGCTGTTCTATCACCCTGCCGCATACAGGACAGTGAGGTATGCCTATCCTGGCATAGAGCAGTCTGAAATAGTCATATATCTCTGTGACTGTCCCCACAGTGGAACGGGGATTTTTCGATGTGGTCTTCTGATCTATTGAAATGGCGGGAGAAAGCCCTTCTATCAGGTCAGCATCGGGCTTGTCCATCTGCCCGAGGAACATCCTGGCATAGGATGAAAGGCTCTCCACATAACGCCTCTGACCATCCGCATATATCGTGTCAAAGGCAAGGGAGGATTTGCCGGAGCCCGAAAGCCCCGTCATCACCACCAGCTTGTCACGGGGGATGTCCACATCAACATTTTTGAGATTGTGCTCTCTGGCACCTCTTATGATTATCTTATCTATTGGCATAATTATAGCTTTATGCACGGGGCGTCAGTCGAAAATGCCGAGCTCGCCGCCGTCGCGCATGGAATATGTCTTGTCTCCGCCGATGATTATATGATCCATAAGGCGGACATCTATTTCTTTGAGCAGATTGCCTATCTTCCTTGTAACTGCCACATCCTCGTCCGAGGGCTTCGGGCTTGACATAGGGTGATTGTGGGCAAGGGCTGCCATTCTGCATTTATCGTTCAGCGCCTCGGAAAGTATCCTCCTGAAAGATATTTCCGAAGAACCGTTCCTGGGCTCGCTCACCTGCGCTATGCTTATCATGTGCAGGTCTCCGTCAAAGCAGGCGAGCATAAATCTGTTCTCCCCCGCTCCCACGAAATACGGCCTGAACATGTCAGAAAGAACAGTTGTGTTGTTGTATATAGTGTTCTTTCTGCTCTGACGGTAGTAAACACTGACCATCTGAGGGATAAGCCTGAACAGAACAGCTGTATTCTCCGTTATGCCGGGTATCTTTACAAGTTCGGATACATCCGCATCGAGTATGCCGCTGATGCTGCCGAAGCGTTTCAGCAGTGCGTATACTGTCTGCTTCGTATCCTTGTAGGGGATGCAGTAAAAAAGCAGGAGTTCTATTATCTCATGATCCGCAAAGCCTTCAAGGCCTACTCTGAGGAAACGTTCACGGACGCGCTGTCTGTGACCTTTCTTGCTGTTGTCTTCACTTACGGGGGAAGGAGTCTCCTCTGACATTTCGCGTATCTGCGCTGCTCTTTCGGTTATAGCGGCATCAAGTTCATCATCCATTATAGAGGATGCAAGCATTTCGAGTTTATCCATTTTCTGTATCAACATCAATATCCGTTATTTCAGTGCATACTCTCTAATTATACCACTATTATCGTGATTTCTCAATATATTTTTAAATTATTAGTGATATTGCACAATTATTTATTGTATACAGCGTGTATTTTACAGATGCGGACAGGCGAAAAAGCTGTTAAAAATTCGTTGACTTTACAAATGTAATGTGATATAATTTAATATGTGTATATTTTTACAGCAATGCTGACCTGCATAAGCGGGTCTACAGGGGCGGCGGCTCAGGACACCGTCAGTAATGAAAGGCAGTTCTTATGATAACTGAAAACACAAAAAAACTGAAAGAGTGGATAGAAAGCTCTGACAATATCGTATTCTTCGGAGGGGCAGGCGTATCGACCGAGAGCGGCATACCCGATTTCCGCAGTGTTGACGGACTTTACAACATGAAATACAAGTATCCTCCCGAGACTATACTCAGCCATACTTTTTTCTGCAATAACGTGGAAGAATTCTATATATTCTATAAGGACAAGATGCTCGCTCTCGATGCACGTCCTAACAAGGCTCATCTGGCTCTTGCAAAGCTTGAGGACCAGGGAAAGCTGAAGGCAGTTGTCACACAGAATATTGACGGCCTCCATCAGATGGCAGGCTCAAAGAACGTCTATGAGCTCCATGGCTCCGTTCACAGGAATTACTGTGTGAACTGCTATACCGATCATTCTGCTGAATATGTGAAAAATTTTGACGGCGTTCCCGCCTGCTCAAAATGCGGAAGGCTCATAAAGCCCGATGTGGTGCTTTATGAGGAAGGCCTTGACCAGAGAACACTGAACGGCGCCATAAATGCCATTGCCGATGCGGATATGCTCATAATCGGCGGTACATCCCTCTCGGTATATCCTGCCAGCGGACTTATCAACTATTACAGCGGCCATAAGCTGGTTCTTATCAACATGAGCCCCACACAGTATGATTCAAGAGCCGACCTGCTCATATCCGAGCCTATCGGTGAGACTCTGGGCTACTGCTTGGATATATGACTTTCGGAGGGAATATGATGCTGCCTCAGTTTTATGTAGATGATGTAATAAAGCGTTCCATTGAGGAAGATATAAATTATATAGACCTTGCAACGGATCTGCTGCTCGATGATGACAAGAAAGCACGGGCAGAATTCGTGGCAAAGGATGACGGCATTATCGCCGGTATTGATATAGCTCTGCGGGTCTTCAGGCTGCTCGATGATACTATCGTGACCGAACGCCTGATAAGTGATGGCACTGCTGTAAAGAAAGGCGATATAATATCAAGCGTGGAAGGCTCGGTCAAGACCATACTCAAGGGCGAGAGGACCGCACTCAATCTGCTCAATCATCTTTCGGGCGTGGCTACTGCTACGGGCAGACTTGTGGCAGAGGCTAAGAAATACGGAAAAGCCCGTATAGTCGATACAAGAAAGACCACTCCCGGACTGCGCGCTCTTGAAAAGTATGCTGTGACCGCCGGCGGCGGTTTCAATCACCGTTTCAACCTTTCTGATGCGGCCATGCTCAAGGATAATCACATAGATGCCTACGGTTCTATAACAAAGGCTGTGCAGACACTGCGCAGCAAGATAGGCCATATGGCTAAGATAGAAGTAGAGGCACGCACCATGGAGGATATGCTCGAAGCCATAGAGTGCGGGGCTGATGTTATCATGCTCGATAATATGAACTGTGAGCAGATGGCAGAATGTGTAAAGGTATGCAGCGGCAGAGCCGTACTTGAAGCATCGGGCAATATCGACATAAACACTGTGGGAGCGGTGGCTGCCACAGGCGTGGATATCATATCCTCGGGTGCGATAACACACTCTGCAAAGGTACTTGATATTTCTCTTAAGATCAGAAAATAAGGCGGTATTGTTATGACAGATACAAAGGCAAGTGCAAATTATATAACACATAAGGGAGCTAAGGCAGTAGAGCTTTATTCATCGGGATACCGTGCGATAGTTCTTCCGGGTCTCGGCTCAAATGTCACCAGATTTACCGATGAAAAGCGCAATATAGATGTTTTCCGCTACAATAACGGAGTGGGACTGGCTGAGATAATGAATTCTCCCGAGATATGGGGACTTCCCACCCTCTATCTTCCCAATCGCCTTGACAAAGGCATACTGCGCACTTCCGATGCAGTGTACCGCTTCCCTGTAAATGAGGAGCGTTTCGGCAATCACATCCACGGATTCGTTCACAAGCGCGCATATACCGTAAAGGATATGGGCGTAAAGGGTAAGACCGCATTCGTTGTCAACGAGTATATCTATGATGAAAATGATATCTTCTATACTGTATTCCCGGTGAAATTCAGGATCGAGATTAAGATAGAAGTATCCGATAAGGGACTCAAGCATACAGTCACCCTTGAAAACCTTTCCGACAGGCAGCTCCCTGTTTCCGTGGCAACACATACCACCATCAATGCTCCCTTCGTTGAGGGCGGCAAGCAGGAGGATGTTGTGCTGCAGATACCCGTGGGCGACAGGATACAGTTCAACAAGAGCCGCTGGCTCCCTACAGGAAAATACTCAAAGCCCACAAGCTACGATAAGCAGTATATAGACGGCACCTGCCCAGTACTGAAGGATATCTGCAATGATATGTATTTCGGCGAAAGCCTGGATATCGACGGCAAGCCATTCCACGGCGCTGTCATGACAGACAGGGCAACAGGCAGGCAGCTGCTCAATGAAGTGGATGAAAAGTACAGGTTCTGGATAATCTGGAACCACAACGGATTTATGAATTATTTCTGCCCTGAGCCCATGACTGCACAGGTCAATGCTCCCAACCTTGACATCAGCAGTGATAAGTCAGGTTACGAGGAACTGGCTCCCGGCAAGAAGTGGTCTGCGGTACAGAGATTCTTTACAAGAGGATAAGAAAATGCCCTGCGCTTTGAAAGGGCACTTGGATAACGGTTTATCATGTCATGAATAAAACACTTTCACTTCTCGGTATATTGTGTGTTCTTATGCTGATACTTGCGGGGCTGTTCCTGTACCTTACAAATGAGAACAGCAACCTTAAACGCAGGGTATCGGAGCTTGAACAGCAGACACAGAGTACATCGAATGAAGAGGTCTCGTTCAGTGAGATAACAGCGGCATCAGAGACTGAGCCTGCGCAGGAGACCTCTCCTGTACAGCCTGCGGCATCGGACAGCATATTTGAAAAATACAAGGATGAGAACGGTGAGATAGTCCCTGCCTGGGTCATATATGACAACGGCAATGAGCGGCTTGATCTCCCTGTAATTGACAAGCCGCTGTCAAAGCTGGTTTCTCCCGACAATCAGATAGCAGTTGACGGTATAAAGAGAGAATTCCGTGATATGAGCGGTGCTCCTCTTACACGCTTCGGCATAGACGTTTCACAGCATCAGGATGTGATAGACTGGGAAAAGGTCGCTGAGCAGGATGTTACATTCGCCTATGTGAGGCTCGGATACAGGGGCTATGAAACAGGGCGGATGGTGACAGACAACTTCTTCCTGGCAAACTTCACGGGAGCTAAGGAAGCAGGGCTGGATACCGGCGTGTATTTCTTCTCTCAGGCGATAACAGAGGATGAGGCGCGGGAAGAGGCTGAATTTGTCCTCACTAAGCTGAATGAGAATGGTTTTGAGCCCGATCTTCCCATAGTCTTCGACTGGGAACAGCATCCATCCGGTGATGATCCCGCCCGCACAGATGATATCGACGGCGATATACAGACCGAGTGTGCCCGTGCATTCTCCGAGGTTATAAGAGAGAACGGCTACGACTGCATGGTCTATATGAATATGAGGACAGCTTTTTTCAGATATGATCTGGAAGAGATGGATGATGATATATGGATAGCTGATTACAGCGATGAAGACAGATTTATCTATGAACATAAGATGTGGCAGTATTCACAGTCGGGCGTCCTTGACGGGATAAACGGATTTGTGGATCTGAATGTTATGACACTTGATTAAACATCCCATAGAAGGAGGAACTGTTATGAGAAAACATAAAAGATGTTCATGCAGGAGCGGCGGACAGTGCTGCTGCGGAGGATGCGGCGGCAATTCACTTATGCTGATAGTAACTATAGGAGTTACAGTAGGATTCCTTATGGCGTATGCGGTAAGAAAGCTCATTGAAGAGGAGATCATCTGATCTTTGCATACTGCTGTAAAAAACAACAACCGAGGGTATCATCCCGGATAAAAGGAGGTCAAAATGAAAGGCGATAACAAAAAGGTCGTTCTCATAGGCACAGGTATGGTAGGCATGAGCTTTGCCTATGCAGCTCTCAATCAGGGAGTGTGCGATGAACTGGTGCTCTGTGATCTTAACAAGGACCGTGCAAACGGTGAGGCTATGGATCTCAATCACGGTCTTGCTTTCGCAAAATCAAATATGAAGATATATCAGGGAGATTACCCTGACTGCAAGGATGCGGATATCGTCATAATCGCTGCGGGAGTGGCTCAGAAAGAGGGCGAAACACGACTTGATCTTCTCCAGAGAAATGTGGAAGTGTTCCGTTCCATCATAACACCTGTGGTAAAATCAGGATTTGACGGTATATTCCTTGTTGCCACAAATCCTGTTGACATCATGACAAGAGTTACCTATGAACTTTCACGCTTCGGCGCATCTAGGGTCATAGGCTCGGGTACGACACTTGATACTGCAAGACTTCGTTATCTCCTTGGTGATTATTTCACAGTTGACCCCAAGAACATCCATGCTTACGTTATCGGCGAACACGGCGACAGCGAATTTGTCCCCTTCTCGCAGGTGATGCTGGCTACTAAGAATATAAATCAGATAATCGAGCAGAACCCCGGTCTTTACAAGATGGAGGACATGCAGGATATCGAAAATCAGGTGCGCACCGCAGCCTATAAGATAATTGCAGCAAAGCGCGCTACATACTACGGCATCGGTATGTCACTCACAAGGATAGTTAAGGCGATACTCAATGATGAGAACAGTGTGCTCACAGTCTCCGCCAAGCTTTCGGGAGAATACGGTCAGCACAATGTATTCATAGGTACTCCTTCCATCATAGGCAGGAACGGCCTGAAACAGGTAGTAGAGCTTTCCCTCACCGATGAGGAAAAGGCTAAATTCGACAAGTCCGCAAAAATACTCGATGAGAGCTTTGCAGGACTCAAACTCAACTGATGACTTACAACGCCGTATGCAGTGCATACGGCGATTGATATGAACTATGAAACTATACTATACACGCCACGGCGAGACAGAATGGAACGTACTTGACAATATCTGCGGCAGGACAGATATACCGCTTACAGCGAAAGGGATCGAACAGGCAGAAGAACTTGCACGGAATATAGCGGAAATGGGGCTGTACTTTGACCTTATACTCGTTTCACTGCTGCAGAGAGCTCAGCAGACAGCCGCACGGGTGGCGGCGGTGACT
>JAFPPJ010000482.1 GCA_017410745.1 Oscillospiraceae bacterium | reverse complement strand
TGCCAGGATGAATACGGTCAGATAGCACCGGTATACTCCATATCCGCAGGACTTGACTACCCCGGCGTAGGCCCCGAGCACGCATATCTCCACGATATCGGCAGGGCTGAATATGTGCCCGTCACCGACGACGAGGCAGTAGAGGCATTTGAATATCTGTCCCGCACAGAGGGCATAATCCCCGCAATAGAATCCGCCCATGCGATAGCCTATGCGATGAAGCTCGCACCCACTCTCGACAAGGACAAGGTACTCATCGTAACGGTATCCGGACGCGGCGACAAGGACTGTGCAGCCATTGCAAGATACAGAGGAGAGAATATCTATGAGTAATATAAGAAAGGCATTCGCCGACGGCAAGGCATTCATCCCGTTCATCACCTGCGGCGACCCCGACCTTGACACTACCGCAGCTATAATACGCGCTGCCGCAGAAAACGGCGCAGACCTGATAGAGCTTGGCATACCCTTTTCAGACCCCACAGCAGAAGGCCCCGTGATACAGGGAGCGAATATACGCGCCCTTGCAGGCGGCGTCACCACCGACAAGGTATTCGCCCTCGTGCGCGAGGTGAGAAAGGATGTATCCATACCTCTCGTATTCATGACCTATGCCAACGTGGTATTCTCCTACGGCATCGACCGCTTCATGCAGGAATGTGCGGACAGCGGCATGGACGGACTTATCCTCCCCGATGTCCCCTTTGAGGAGAAGAGCGAATTTGCAGAGAGCGCAAGGGCTCACGGCATCGACTTCATATCCCTCATCGCACCCACATCCGATGACCGCATCGAGATGATCGCAAAGGAAGCGGAGGGTTTCATATACATCGTGTCGAGCCTCGGCGTGACAGGTGTGAGGACAGAGCTCAAGACCAATGCTGCCGACATCGCCGCAGCGATACGCAGAGTGACCGATGTGCCCTGTGCGGTGGGCTTCGGCATATCAAGACCCGAGCAGGCAAAGGCTATGGCGGGCATATCCGACGGTGCTATCGTAGGCTCTGCGATCATCCGCATTATGGAAAAGTACGGCAAGGATGCGCCCTCCCATGTCGGTGAATATGTTAAGGAAATGAAGGACGCAGTAAGGACAGCATAATGGGACACATATGCAGCACGCTCGAAGAGGTCAGGGAGCATATCGACAGGACGGATGATGAGATAATCCGCCTCATCGCCGAAAGGAGCGGATATGTCCGTCAGGCCGCCGCCTTCAAGAAGGATACGGCTTCGGTAAAAGCTCCCGCAAGAGTGGAGGCCGTGATACAGCGCATAAGGGAAAAGGCGCAGCGATACGGACTTTCGCAGGATATCGCCGAAAAGATATACCGTCAGATGATATCCTGCTTTATAGAGATGGAGACAGATGTCTTCACGGATAATCAGAATGAAAACCATTGACATCAGGAGGAATAATTATGATCAAGGAAGCAATAGTAAAGATAGTTGACAAGCAGGATCTCACCTACGATGAGGCATATGCGGTAATATCCGAGATAATGAACGGCCAGACCACCGCCACACAGAATGCCGCATTCCTTTCCGCGCTCTCCACCAAGAGCACCAAGGCAGAGACCATAGACGAGATCACAGGCTGCGCTGCTGCTATGCGTGATGCGGCTCTCAAGTTTGAAAACGACATGGATCTCTTCGAGATAGTGGGCACAGGCGGCGACAACGCACACAGCTTCAATATCTCCACCACCTCCGCATTCGTCATCACCGCTGCAGGCGTGAAGGTATCAAAGCACGGCAACCGTGCTGCATCTTCCCTTTCGGGCACGGCAGACTGCCTTGAGGCTCTCGGCGCAAATATCAGCCTCGATCCCGATCAGTGCCGCAGGCTCCTGAACGATGTGGGCTTCTGCTTCTTCTTCGCACAGAAGTACCACACCTCCATGAAATATGTAGGCCCTATCCGCCGTGAGCTCGGATTCCGCACCGTATTCAACATCCTCGGCCCTCTCACCAATCCCGCATGCCCCAAGCATCACCTGCTCGGCGTATACGACAGCGTGCTCTCACTCCCGTGGCTGAGGTGCTCATGAAGCTCGGCTCACAGAGCGGCATGGTAGTATACGGCACGGACAAGCTTGACGAGGTATCCCTCAGCGCTCCCACATCCGTATGC
>JAFPPJ010000481.1 GCA_017410745.1 Oscillospiraceae bacterium | reverse complement strand
TTTGCGGCATAGGCATAGTCGTGGTCATATACCTTGAATACTCTCAGCACATCGCAGCCCTCGGGCAGATCATAGTCAGGCAGGTCATCGGCGGGATAGAAGTGCAGGTTGTCATACATCTGGTGGAAAGTGCCATCCTCGATCTCACGGGCAACATCCTCGAAGGTCTTGAAGCTGCTGTCTTTAAATCTTCCTTCAAGTATGGTCTGTGTGAGCACATAGTCCCGGCCAAGCTCGATATAATTACAGTTGCTATACGGGGCAATAGCATCAAAAAACGCCTCTCTGCCGCATTCCTCGCCGTTTATCGTGCACAGATCGGAAAGTACATCGACATCCGGATAATTTGCTGCATACTCGGAAGAGAAAACTTTATCCAGCGTATCGTCGTCGCCTATGGTGTATACCGAGGCGTCCGTGCAGCCCGAGCCTGTGTAGCTTGATACGATGTATCCGCCTTCATCCGTGTAGGCGAGCGTGCCGAAGGAGCCGAACATCACCTGATCGGGATAGTCGCTGCTCACACCATCATCCCAGGGGGCACTGTACTGATGCACGCTGCCGTCACGGTAGGAGAATATCATCGCTCCACCGCCGTGCCATCCGCCGGTAGATACGATAAGCTCGGGTATGCCGTCGCCTGTCATGTCATACAGTGAGAACATATCGCACCCGAGGTAGTCCTCATTCTCCTCTTCGGTGATCTCGGCTATCTTGTCCCGGTATGCTCCGAGCCATTCCGATGCCGGTACGGGAGAGGCCGCGGCCTGTGCTTCGGTCTCTTCTTCGGATACTGCAGTTTCGGTGGTGGTCTCCGTCGTTGTCTCGGTGGTAGTCTCTGTGGTCGTCACTGTCGTAGCGGAAGTCTCTTCCGATGTCGTTTTTTCTGATGCGGCCGATGTTGTCTCTGATGATATCATGGATTGGGCGGGTGCGGTCTCTGCGGGCGCATCGGTATGAGCGCAGGCAGTGAGCAGCAGAGCCGCAAGGATATATGCTTTTTTCATATTGCCTATTGCCTTCTTATCAGTCGCGGACAGCAATGGAGAGGTATACCTCGTTCTCACTAAGCAGAGAGCCGTTGCCGTCGATGGAGTATTTGAAATAGAGCTCGCCGCCCTTTTCGGTGATGGTGTTGAGTATCCTGTGGGTGTATACTCCGAGCACGAGCCTGCCGTATTCGGTGTTATAGTCGCAGTGATGCTTCTTGCCGTATTCTATCACAAGATCCTGGTCAAAGTCGCCGCTGCGGTGCATATATACGATGTCATTGCCGAAGCACAGCACCTTTGTGGTGGAATTTTCAAAGCCTGTTATCTCACTGTCGGAGTAGGTTATCTCCCA
Organism: Oscillospiraceae bacterium; assembly: GCA_017410745.1. Taxonomy (GTDB): domain Bacteria; phylum Bacillota; class Clostridia; order Oscillospirales; family Ruminococcaceae; genus Huintestinicola. The sequence continues at coordinate 1,048 of JAFPPJ010000481.1, read as the reverse complement.
GCCCGTGCGGTCATTTTCCGCTGTGCTTTCAAGAGTGCCCTCTGTTATGAGTTCCATTGCCTCGGGCGGGTAATCGGGGGGAGCGGTCAGGCTCTTGAGTACAATATTGACTTTCATGTTCTACCTCTTGTCAGATCCGAAAGTGTATCGACAGATACCTTTTCTACCGTGAGATCTACGCCGCCGATGAAGCGGTGCGCATTTTCCCTGAACATATCGGGCGTGTCCGTAGTAAAGCAGCGGACAGTGCCGCACTCACGCCCGGCAAGGCCGTCGTTCGCTTTCAGATGCTCTATCGCCGCCATTGCCGCAGCAGCACCCGAGGATATGAGGGTCACATCATCGCCCATATACCGCTGTATAGCCTCATTGAGATGCGGGTAATGCGTGCAGCCGAGTATCAGCGTGTCCGCGCCCGAGCTGCGTATGCCCTCAAGATAGCGCTCCACCATGCTCTGCACCACCACATCGTCGGGGTCTGTGATGCCGTTTTCCACCATGGGCACGAACAGCGGACAGGCGGTGGGGATACACCGTATATCCGGGGATATGCGTGCTATTGCACGCTCGTATGCGCCCGAGCGTATGGTGGCGGGAGTGCCTGTTATGCCTATCATGCCGTTTCGTGTGGCGCGGGCGGCAGCCTGTGCGGCGGGATGCACCACGCCGAAGAATGGTATGCCGTTGTCGGGGATCGTGTCGCCGAGCGCGGAGGAGACCGTGCCGCAGGCGGCTATTATGACCTTTACATCCTTTGATGCGGCAAATGCTATATCCTGTGCCGCATACTCAAGTATCGTCTCACGGCTGCGCGTGCCGTAGGGCACACGGGCTGTGTCGCCGAAATATATGATATCCTCCGCGGGGGCTGCCCTCTTCATCTCGGCGACGCAGGTGAGCCCGCCAAGACCGGAGTCGAATATACCGATGGCTCTGTTATCCATTGCATTGATCCTTTGCTTAAAGGGCGGCCTGCAGCTGCCCATAAATATACATTATAATAATACCACGAATGAGGATGTATATCAATAGGCAATTTACACAATGC
>JAFPPJ010000480.1 GCA_017410745.1 Oscillospiraceae bacterium | reverse complement strand
GCTCTTGACCTTGCCGAGGGAATCGCTGAGCTTGTCGATCTCTCCATCTGCAGCAGGAGAGGTTATGAATGCCAGCTCATCTGCGGGAGCATTCGCCCTTGACAGGAACTCTACATTGCCGAAGATGGCGGTGATATCATCGCGGGATGCGCCTGCAGTGCGGATGTACTTCCTTACGATCTGCTCCTTATAGTCTGCGATGAAGCTGCTGTCGGCGCTGTCCTCCCAGTATCCTGACATATCCGTGCCGTTCTTCTTTGCGCAGTCTATCACGTCACCGAGCACGGCACTTGCTGTGGGCAGCTTGCCTGCGCCCTTGCCGTAGAACATTACCTCGTCGAAGCCGTTGCCGTATACCATGATCGCATTGAACACATCGCTGACATTGTGGAGCTGGCAGGAGGCGGGAACGAATCTCGGTGCTACCATAGGCAGAATCTTGTCTCCCACCCTTGAAGCAGAGCCTATGAGCTTGACCGCATAGCCTGCAGCCGCAGCATACTCCGCATCCTCAAGAGTGATGCCCGTGATGCCCTCGCAGTATATCCAGTCGGGGTATACATGTCTGCCGAATGCAAGAGATGAGAGTATGCATATCTTGCGGCAGGCATCGTGACCCTCCACATCAGCGGTGGGATCCTTCTCTGCATAGCCGTTAGCCTGAGCGGTCTTCAGAGCATCGTCAAAGCTCATATTCTCCTCTATCATCTTGGTGAGGATGAAATTAGTGGTGCCGTTGAGTATGCCTGCCACAGCTGTGATCTCATTTCCCGCAAGGCAGGTGTGCATGGGGCGCAGAACGGGGATAGCGCCGCCTGTGGATGCCTCGAACATGAAGTTGCAGTTGTGCTCCTTGGCAGTGCGGAGCAGCTCTGCGCCCTTCTTGGCTACGAGCTCCTTGTTGGAGGTGCAGACGCTCTTGCCCTTTTCAAGGCAGGACTTCACGAATTCAAATGCGGGATGCACGCCGCCCATTACCTCTGCAACTACCTTCACATCGGCATCATTGAGTATATCATCTATATTCTTGGTGAACTTATCGGAATAGGGAAGTCCGGGGAAATCCCTTATATCAAGGATGTATCCCAGCTCCAGGTCGATGCCCTGACGCTCCTTTATGAGCTCCTTGTTCATCAGGAACAGCTCGACCGTGCCTGAGCCGACTACTCCGTGACCCAATACTGCAAATTTAGACATATTATCTCCTCCGTATATGCCCTGCGCCGGGGATCATTCCTCGGACAGGAGCCTGATATTTACCACACCCGGCAGTGTATTCAGCCTCTCGGTGAAAAACTGCCTGTCAGACACATCCGCGAGCCGCACGGTAAGAGTGACGGCGGCAGCGCCGTCCACAGGCACGCTCTGATTGAGCGTGAGGACGTTCGCACCTATCTCGCTGAGTGCCGTGAGAAGTCCGGACAGCACGCCCGGCTCATCCCTGAGCACAGCATAGACCGAAAGCATCCTTGCGGTCAGCTTCTCCTCATAGGCAAATACACAATCCTTGTATTTATAGAATGCGCTGCGGGATATCCCGATGCGCTTACAGACAGCGGCAAGACTCTTCTCCTCGCCTATGGCGATGAGCCTTTTTGCTTCCATGACCCTGAGCACTATATCCGGCAGGACATCGGCTCTGACCACGGCAAAACTGCTTTTATCGTGTGTATCCATTATGCTCCTCCGAAAAGGTGTCCATTCCAAACGGACATGTGTATTTGTGACAAATACAATTATAGCAAGAAAAGGGAGATTTGTCAAGCGCTTGCGGAGTAGAATTTCCGCGGGATATGCACGGGATTTTGTGTATATCTACCATACTTCCGCATGGGAGATTTCGCACCTTTTCGCTTACTGCCCGCAGAAACTGCATCACAGTACATCTTGTCGCCAAAATTCACCGAAAGTTTATATATCGTCTTATTTATTGCAAACAAAGAATGCTATACTGTTATAGTATACGCGGCCATCGGAAAGAGCCGCAATAAAAGGGGGATCTTTATGAGAAAGACATTCAGCCGTATGGCGGCAGCAGCCATCATATTACTTACCGCCATACTAAATTTGTTCCCTGCGACCGCCGGTGCGGTGAGCCTGCAGGAAATGGACGACAATTCCGTATCACCGCGCTCGGGTGTGCCCTATACCTACCGCCTCACACAGAACAGACCCTATATCAAGATCACCGTGAGCAAGGAGTCAAAGATAAGGATACAGGCGCAGACCGACGGCAAGGTGTCCGGTTACAACTCCGATACCAATTTCTATCTGTATGACAGCCGGGAAGAGCTGGTGGCAGAGTGGAACAGATATGACGATGATACTCATGTTGCAGTCCTTGACAGGCAGATAACTCTCAAGCCCGGTTCCTATTATTTCTGGCAGGAGCCCTTCCTTTCTTCTTTCTGGGGCACCAATGCCGTATCTACTGTCACTATTACCTATCCCGGCACTGCTGCACCCGCACCCACAACTTCACCCAGGATAACCAAGATATCCACCGGCAACAAAAAGGCGTGGGTATACTGGAATGGGATGACCGGCGCAACAAGCTACCGTGTGTACGTTGTACAGAACGGCAAGGAGCGCCTTGCAGGCACTACCAAGCAGACCAAGTTCCTCGTGACCGGCATGACCAACGGCGTAAGGGCTAACTACTATGTCAAGGCAGTTATAAACGGCAGGCTCTCCACCGCAAAGAATATTGCATATTCCACCCCGAGGAACGGCGTGAAGCCCAGGCTCAGCGTATCCTCCAACAGGTGCGTTATCAGCTGGAACAAGTATCAGGGCGCAACAAAGTACAAGATAGTTGCAGTTGATTCCAACAAGAAGATACTTGCAGAGCGCGTTACCACGAAAACGACATTTGACTGGAGAGGCTTTGCCAAGGGCAAGAAGTACGGCTTCTATATCGTGCCCTTCGTAGGCAATGACTACATCCCCTTTGGCAGGAGCTACACTGAGGATCAGGCAAATATCGTATACTTCACAGCCAAGTAAGATCTATAAGGCGCATCGCACAGGCGGTGCGCCTTTTTGATATATAAATTTGGCGCATCTATTGCATTTGCGTACATAATATGTTATAAGCAGGGTGAGCCTGCACCCACCTTTGACCTTGCCTTATTGGTATAATAATAATAGAAATTCGGCTTACCACTTGAATTTGTCAGTACTATATGTTATAATAGTATATTGGAGCAAAATGCAAAAGAGGTTTTTTTATGATAAAGTGGAATATCCCGCAGATAGATGAGGAAAAGGTGAAGAAGCTCGCTGTATCGGGCGGCATAAGTCATCTTGCGGCAAGAGTGCTGGTCTCATCCGGGATCGATGATATAGAGCAGGCGGCGGCATTCTTCGGACAGGAGAGCGACGGCAGCGAGACGGAGTGGGGAGACCCATTCGATATAGCGGATATGGAGACCGCCTGTGATGTGATAAATGAAGCCATAGACAGCGGCGACCTGATATGTGTCTACGGCGACTACGACTGCGACGGCATCACCGCAGCAGCCATACTTACGGGATATCTTGAGAATATCGGCGCAAATGTGACTGCGTTCATCAATGAGCGCAGCATGGGCTACGGCATAAATTCCGAGGCTGTCAGGCAGCTCGCAGAGCAGGGCGTGAAGCTGATAGTCACCGTGGATAACGGTATATCCGCACTCGATGAAGCGAAGCTGTGTGCGGAGCTCGGCATCACCCTCGTGGTGACAGACCATCATCAGCCGGGTGATACGCTCCCCGAGGCGGCTGCGGTAGTTGACCCCCACAGGAAGGACGATACATCCCTGTTCAAGCCGCTGTGCGGCTGCGGCGTGGCGCTCAAGCTCATAGCCGCAATGGAGGGCGGGGATATGGAGATAGCCCTCGAGCAGTATTCGGATATCGCTGCGATAGCAACGGTGGCGGACGTGGTGTCCCTTACCGGTGAGAACAGGCGAATAGTCCGCAGAGGACTTAAAATGCTTGAGAATACCGAGAACGAGGGGCTCTCACTCCTCCTGGACAAGGCAGGGCTCAAGCCGCCATACAGCTCCTCATCTGTCGCATTCGTGCTCGCACCGAGGATAAATGCGGCGGGCAGGATAGCATCCCCGATGGATGCGCTCAGACTGCTCATGACCGAGGACAGACACGAAGCAGAGCGCCTTGCGGACAGCATATGCGAGCTCAATACCCGCAGAGGGCAGTTCGAGGACGTTATCATAAGGGATATAGCCGCACAGATTGAGGCGGATGCGAGCCTTATAGACAGGCGTATACTCTTCTTCTGCGGCAGGGGATGGCATCACGGCGTCATAGGCATAGTTGCTGCCCGTGTCACGGAGAAGTACGGCAAGCCCGCATTCCTGCTGTCTGCGGATGAGGGCGAGGATGATTACAGGGGCTCTGCACGTTCCTTCGGCAGGATAAACGTGTTCGAGGCGCTCACATCCTGCGCAGAACTGCTTGAAAGGTTCGGCGGTCATGCGGGCGCAGGCGGATTCAGCCTTAAAGCGGACAATGTGCAGGAGTTCGATGAAGCTCTGCAGAGATTTGCGGCGGGGATATGCGATGCACCTATGCCGCTCGAGAAGGAAACAGGCGGCATCATAGATGAGACGGAGCTCACCGTCGAGAACGTGCAGGGACTTGATATACTCGAGCCCTTCGGCGAGGGCAATCCCCAGCCGAGATTTGTTATCGCGGATGCGCATATCAATGCGGTATATCCGCTTTCACAGGGCAAGCATACCAAGCTGTCGGTGCGTGTGGGCTCGTCCGACTTTGACGTGCTGATGTTCCGCACAGCCACCGATTCATTCCCGTATAAGGCGGGCGACCGCGTGAATATGCTGGTGTCCCCCTCGCTCAATACCTACAACGGCAATACTAAGGTGCAGCTGCGCGCGGATGATATACGCAAGAGCGGGCTCAATCAGAATGCGCTCATAGCCGCCGAGGATTTCTACTACCGTTTCAGGCGCGGCGAGGTCACGGATAAGGGGCATCTTGCGCACATCACTCCCGCGAGGGAGGCGTTTGCCGATATATACCGCGCCATGACCGACCGCGACACCGCCATATCATCGCTGTATGCGAGGGTGGAGAACATAAACTACTGTGCCTATCTTCTGGCACTTGATATATTTGACGAAGCGGGGCTCGCATCGGTAGACCGTGCAGCTCAGACTGTAAGGAAGCTGCCTGCTGCAAAGAAGGCAGACCTTGAAGCGACCCCCACCATGAAAAGACTGCACATTTAGGATCAGGGGATAATATGCCGATAGACAAGATAATCATAAGAGGCGCAAGGGAGCACAACCTCAAGAACGTAGATGTAGACCTTCCGAGAGACAAGCTCATCGTCATGACGGGACTGTCGGGCTCGGGAAAGTCGTCCCTTGCCTTCGATACCATATATGCGGACGGACAGCGCCGCTATGTAGAGTCGCTCTCATCCTATGCAAGGATGTTCTTAGGGCAGATGGACAAGCCCGACTGCGACCTGATAGAGGGTCTGTCTCCCGCAATATCCATCGACCAGAAGACCACCTCGAAGAACCCTCGTTCTACGGTGGGCACCGTCACCGAGATATACGACTACTTCCGTCTGCTGTACGCCAGGATAGGCGTACCTCACTGCCCCGTGTGCGGCAGGAAGATAGAGCAGCAGTCGGTAGACCAGATCATAGACAGCATCAAGGCTCTCCCCGCAGGCACAAGGATACAGGTGCTCGCTCCCGTAGTCAAGGGGCGCAAGGGCGAGCATCAGAAGGAATTTGAGAATGCCAGGCGTTCGGGCTATGTCCGTGTGCGCGCTGACGGCATAATATATGACCTGAGCGAGGAGATCAAGCTCGAGAAGAACAAGAAGCACAACATAGAGATCGTCGTGGACAGGCTCGTGGTCAAGGATGAGATGAATACGCGCCTTGCCGACAGCATAGAAACAGCATCGAAGCTGTCGGGCGGCACCGTGGTGTGCAGCGTGCAGGGCGGCGAGGAAATGGTGTTCTCGCAGAACTATGCCTGCCCGGAGCACGGCGTGTCGATGGAGGAGCTCACTCCGAGAATGTTCTCCTTCAATGCGCCCTATGGTGCGTGTCCTACCTGTACGGGTCTCGGCGTGTTCAAGAAGATAGACCCCGACCTTATCATACCCGACCGTTCCGTTTCCATATCGGAGGGTGCCGTGAAGGCATCTGGATGGCAGACCACAGACCCGGGCTCCATCGCAATGATGTATTTCAAGGGCATAGCCGATCACTACGGCATGAGCATAGACAAGCCCATTGGCACATGGAGCGATGAAGCGATGAACGCTCTGCTCTACGGCACGGGCGATATGAAGCTGAAACTGCACCGCACAACTTCCTACGGCGGCGGTGAATATACACAGGCCTTCGAGGGCGTGGTACACAACCTTGAACGGCGTTACAGGGAATCGAACAGCGAGTGGAGCAAGGCAGACATAGAGCAGTATATGTCGGATGAACCATGTCCGGACTGCGGCGGCAAGCGCCTGAAAAAGGAGATACTCGGCGTCACGGTATGCGACAGGAGCATCGCAGAGGTGACGGATATGTCCGTAAGACAGTGCCGTGACTTCTTCCGTGAAGCGCAGTTCTCCGAAAGGGAGAAGTTCATCGCTGACCGCATCGTCAAGGAGATAAACAGCAGGCTCGGCTTCCTTGACAGCGTGGGTCTTGACTATCTCACGCTCTCCCGTCCCGCAGGCACGCTTTCGGGCGGTGAATCGCAGCGCATACGCCTTGCCACACAGATAGGCTCATCCCTTGTAGGGGTGCTGTATATACTCGACGAGCCTTCCATAGGACTGCATCAGCGCGACAATGACAAGCTCATCGCCACTCTGCGCAGACTGCGCGACCTGGGCAATACCCTCATCGTGGTAGAGCATGACGAGGATACCATAAGGTCAGCGGACTACATCGTGGATATAGGCCCCTATGCGGGCGTACACGGCGGCGAGATAATCGCCTGCGGCACGGTGGATGATATAATCGCATCTGAGCGCTCCATCACAGGTGCATATCTGTCGGGCAGAAGGACTATACCAGTGCCCGATGAGCACAGGAGCGGCACGGGCAAGATGCTCACATTCAAGGGAGCGGCAGAGAACAATCTCAAGGATATCACCGTATCCATCCCCCTCGGCACATTTACCTGTGTCACCGGCGTGTCCGGCTCGGGCAAATCATCCCTCGTGAATCAGATAATATTCAAGTATCTGCAGGGCAAGCTCAACCGTGCGAAGACCCGCCCCGGCAAGTTCAAGTCATGTACCGGCATATCCGAGCTTGACAAGGTCATCGCGATAGACCAGTCCCCCATCGGAAGAACGCCCCGCTCGAACCCTGCCACATATACAGGCGTGTTCAACGATATACGCGAGCTGTTCGCACAGACCAACGATGCCAAGGCGAGAGGATATACCTCCGGCCGCTTTTCCTTCAACGTCAAGGGCGGACGCTGCGAAGCCTGCGAGGGCGACGGCATAATCAAGATTGAGATGCACTTCCTTCCGGATGTGTATGTTCCCTGTGAGGTCTGCAAGGGGCATCGCTACAACCGCGAGACCCTTGAGGTAAGGTACAGGGGAAAGAATATATACGACATACTCGAAATGACCGTGGATGAGGGCGTGGAATTCTTCGCAAATATGCCGAAGATATACCGCAAGCTGCTCACCTTGCAGGAGGTAGGACTCGGGTATATCAAGATAGGCCAGCCTGCCACCACGCTTTCGGGCGGTGAGGCACAGAGGGTCAAGCTCGCATCCGAGCTGTCCAAGCGCTCCACAGGCAGGACGATATATATCCTCGACGAGCCCACTACGGGACTTCACACAGCAGATGTACACAAGCTGCTCGAGGTGCTCGGCAGGCTCGCTGATGCTGGAAATACGGTGCTTGTCATAGAGCACAACCTTGATGTGATAAAGTGTGCGGACTACATCATCGACCTCGGCCCCGAGGGCGGTGACGGAGGCGGCACTCTCGTGTGCTGCGGCACTCCCGAGGAGGTCGCACAGTGCGAAGAAAGCTATACGGGCAGGTATCTGAAAAAGATGCTTAAATAAACATTGACGGATATCGTTGATGATACTCGGGAGAAGAATATGAAGCTAACTGATATTACAGCCAAATATCTCAAAGGACAGAAAAAGCATACGATAATGACCATCACCGCGGTCACGGTGTCTGTGGCGTTCCTGACGGTGCTGCTCTGCGCCCTCTCGGTGTACAGGGCATCGTCGCTGTCGGTGGTGCGCAAGCAGGGCACATACCATGTGGTGTTCAATTCACTTACAAAGCAGCAGCTGCTTACCATAAAGAATATGGATATATTCTCCAAGACGGAGAACTACGGCATATCCAGCTTTTCTTCAAGGACGGATGTGGACTTCGGACAGAGCGGCAGCGAATATGCAGACGTTGAATATCTGTGCAGGAACGGCCATCTGATGGATACGGTGTTCTTACGCATGAAAGGCACTCCGGAGATGCTGCCCGAGTCGATGTATGTATGCTCCGAGGGCAGGCTGCCCGAAAAGGACGGCGAGATAGCACTGTCCTACAGCAGCGCGTATATGTGGGGATATCCCGAGGTGGGCGATACCGTCACGGCGGTGCTCATCACCTGCGGCGACAAGAAACGTGCGGATGACCCGCGCTTTATAGACGGCGTATTCTTCGATATGACCGATGAGGAACTGAAGGATCCGGGCGACCGCGAGTATTCCGGATTCTATATACCCTCCGAGCTTTCCGATGACCTCAGCATACAGGGAGCGGAGGAGATATCCTTCACCGTCACGGGCTATACTCCCGAGTATTGCTTCGTTACCTATGATGATACAAGGCTCAAGTCGTATTCATCGCAGTTCGACCAGCTCCTGTGCAGATATTCCGATAAGATGACGGACAAGTACTGGGATCTCGAGCTCGCATTCTCTGCGGTGGGACTTGAGATAGATGATTTCAACTACGGCTTCAACGATGACCTCCTCAATGCAGAGAATATGGGCACACAGGCAAAGTTCAACACAGCGATATTCTTCGCGGTGATGTATCTGTTCATCATGTTCATCATGTTCTGCGCGAGACTTGTTATAGACGATTCCTTTGAGATATCCGCAAAGGAGAGGATAAAGCAGTTCGGTCTGCTCAAGGCTGTCGGAGCATCAAAGAAGCAGATATTCTCAATGCTCGTCACGGAAGCTGTATTCCTTGCAGCGCCCGGCATCGTGCTCGGTATGGGCATAGGACTTTTCCTTGCAAAGGTCATATTCGATATGGTGCATAAGATGGTCATATCCGGAGCGGGAAAATACGACCTTTCGGATATGGTGTTCGAGATACAGCCCTATGTGTATGTCAGCGTGGCAGTGCTCGGTCTCCTGTGGGTATGCGTATCTGCAGTTGCAACGGGCATGCGTTCAATACGCTCCTCACCGGTGGAAGCGCTCCGCTCTGCGGGCAGCCAGGACAAGGTGAGAGTGCCCAAGCGCCCCACAAAGATAGCGCGCGGCGGCAAATTCATACCCGCCTATGCCTCCCTTTCGGTAAAGCGAAATTCCAAGAGATTTCTCATAACCATCGTGTCTATGGTGCTCAGTATCGTGCTGTACAGCGGTTTTGCCTATACGGTGCAGCTGATGGGCGAGGGCACGGAGAACAAATTCACTGTGCTGCGCGACCCCTACGATTTCGTGGTGGACTTTTCATCCTATGAGCCTGAAGCATCCTTCGATGCGGCGAATGATATACTCATGAGCGGCAACAGCTTTTCCGAAGCACAGAGCATGTCCGGCTTCATGGTGTTCATGGATAAGGAGGGCTTCGGTTCCGACCTGTACCAGTCGGACAGCGGACTTCTCAATATCATGCCCGTAAACCGCTACACCTTCGAGAAGCACATCAAGTC
>JAFPPJ010000479.1 GCA_017410745.1 Oscillospiraceae bacterium | reverse complement strand
TCGTTGAGAGCCTTAGCCATGGGAGCGAGGCAGTTAGTTGTGCAGGATGCAGCAGAGATGATCTTGTCAGCCTTGGTAAGGGTCTTCTCGTTTACGCTGTAAACGATAGTGGGGAGATCGTTGCCTGCGGGAGCAGAGATAACGACCTTCTTAGCGCCTGCATCGATGTGAGCCTGGCTCTTGTCCTTAGAGGTGTAGAAGCCTGTGCACTCGAGAACAACGTCAACGCCGATCTCGCCCCAGGGGAGCTCAGCAGCGTTAGCCTTAGCGTAGATGGTAAGAGTCTTGCCGTCTACAGTGAGTGTGCCCTTCTCGTCATCAGCGGTAACAGTGTGAAGGTTCTCGCCGATGATGCCGCAGTAGCCCTTCTGAGCAGTATCATACTTGAGAAGGTGAGCGAGCATGGAAGGCTTGGTAAGATCGTTTATGGCAACTACCTCATAACCGGGAGCATCAAACATCTGTCTGAATGCAAGACGGCCTATACGACCGAAGCCATTGATAGCGACTTTAACTGACATTGGAATTTCCTCCTAGAATATTAATTTCCTTCGGGTATTTACCCCTACATATATAATATCATTGTTTGAATGAATTTGCAAGTGTTTTTTTGTATTTTTTACAAAACGGCGAAAAATATTATTTCTCGGGCGCGGTATTTATTATATTTGTATCTGTTTTGTAATTTCTTTGGTCATTCAAACGGGAGGGGGACTGCAAAATTGTGCATAGTGACGAAAATACTCCCTGTAATTTGTATGAATGACGATTTGCATTTGATTGACTTTAAATGTTTTTTTGTGTTATAATTAGAAAAGGAGTGGACAGAAGTCGGCATCACGGCGCTGTCCTATGAAAAGCCTATCTGTACAGCAGCCGCAAGGCTGCACGCCCACCAGGCTAACGGGGGAATAAAAATGGATCAGACACAGACCTACGAATTCAGCAGTTATGCGTCTTTCCGTGAGACCATAAGCGATCTTACGGAACAGCTGGGTCAGCTGCAGGAATACGCATCGTCTCTCAATCTTGACAATACCGCAAGGTCTATAGGCGATGTAATACATAAGGCAGAGGGAGAGCATTTTGAAGTCGCTATCGTCGGCGAGTTCAAGAGGGGAAAATCTACCCTTATCAACGCCATACTCGGTCAGGAAGTGCTCCCTGCGGATGTGCTCCCTGCTACCGCTACGCTCAACCGCGTCACATACAGCAAGGAGCCGTATGTTGTAGTTGAGTATAAGGACGGCACCAACGAAAGGGTAGGCATAGACCGCCTTGCGGAATATGTCACCAAGCTTTCCTTTGATTCGGAGAAAAAGGCAGAGACGGTCAAGGAAGCCACCGTATACTATGATACCGAGTTCTGCCGCAATAATGTTGATATAATAGACACGCCGGGTCTCAACGATGATGAGCAGATGACCAATGTCACCATGTCCATCCTCCCCGAGATAGATGCGGCGGTGTTCGTTATCAGCGCCAATTCACCCTTTTCCCAGTTTGAGAAGGAGTTTCTTGAGAACAAGATGCTCACCTCCGACCTGGGAAGGATAATTTTTGCCGTCAACTGCTTCGGCACATTCTCCAAGGAGGATGAGGACAGGATCGTAGAGACTGTCGAGAAGCGCATAGGCAGCTATGTCATGGACAAGGCAAAGAAAGTGATGGGCGAGAACTCCAAGGAGTTTGCCGTATACAAGCGCAAGATAGGCAAGCCCAAGGTAATAGGCGTATATGCCAAGAAGGCTCTCATGGCCAAGGAAGCAGGGGATACGGCCATGCTCGAGGAGAGCAACTTCCCTGTATTCGAGAGCGTCCTTGAGACCATGCTCACCAAGGAAAGAGGCTCGATAACCCTCCAGATACTTGCGAACAAGATCATATCCTCCGGCTCCGAGATAATCAACTCCATCGTCATCCACGAGAATGCGCTCGTTATGGAGACGGACGAATTCATGGAGAAGTATCAGCTCGCCATCGAGGAGATCGAGGACATACGCACCAAGAAGCGCGAGGAGTTCGTGCGCATCAACAATGCAGCCAACGAGGTCTTCGAGAAGCTGCAGCCCATACTCGATGAATACTGGGTGAAGATAGAAGAGACGGCTATGCAGGTCATAGACGAATACCAGATGAGCGCAGAGGATCTCAAGCGCGAGAAGCTCAAGGTGGTATACGAGAAGCTCACCCAGAAGATAAAGGAAAATATAGAGAACAAGGCACAACTGATCTGCGAGCAGATCCAGAACGATATCAATATAGGACTTTCCGAGGAGGCAGTGCGTCTGCAGTCCTTCCAGGATGAGTTCTTCGAGTCCCTCACCCGTATCCAGGAGCTGTTCTATGTAGAGCCCGAGAAGCATACAAGGAACGGCGGCGTGGTAGACTCCGTAATAGGCTCTGTCATAGGCACAGGCGGTATAGGCGGCCTGTTCATAGGCTTCAGGGAGGCAGGCATCAAGGGTGCGCTCCTCGGCGGCCTTACAGGTCTTACCACATGGGTGGCTACGTCCTTCCTGCTTGCAACTGCCATAATCGGCGGCGTGAGTGCGTTCTTTACCCCTGCGGGCATCGTACTCATGGCTCTTGCGGGCTTTGCGGGCACGTTCACCGGCAAATTCGCGGTGGACAAGTTCCTTGTGGACGAGCGCATAGAAAAGTTCAAGCACGGCTTCAAGCAGAGCGTATCCAAGCAGTTCCATGAAATGAAGATAAACTCCGACTTTACCGAGTCGGTGCGTCAGCAGGTGATGAATTCCTTCTCGAGCCTCAAGAACCAGATCGAGCAGGAGACCGAGATAATCCTCCAGGATACCCAGCGCACCCTCGATGATCTCAACGAGACCAAGAAGCAGAAGAAAGAAATGTCTGACAACGAGAAGTTCAGACTTCAGACGATCGCGGAGAATGTGGGCGAGATGCTCGCATCCACATACAATCTTCACAAGGCGCTCACCGATATCCTCTCTGACGAGGACGAGGAATAACGGAGGTGCGTGATGAGTAATAATCCTTTGCTTGAGATAAATACCTCCTTTGCGGACTATCTGCTGCAGCGGACACGTTCGTATCAGGAGCATGTCATAGGCGGCACGCTCGACTACGCATTCGATGCGGACTTCGCGCTCCGTCAGAAGATAGGCGGCTTTACCGGATGGTCGAAGCTTTACAAGACCATCGTGTCCGCCGATATACCCGGAAGATACAAGAGATTCTTCCAGTCCGCCGATGCTGCGGGCTCCATGCAGTACGCCAAGGCGTACGAGGCACTGAAGAAATGCTCTGACAGGCTGCAGATGAGCCTCCCGGAGCTCCTTGTCAAGAAGGCGGGAGAGGTGCCTCAGATATTCTCCCTCGTAGGAGAGGGCATAGACAACTGCATCGTAATATCCCGCGACCTTGCGGAGGACTGCACCCCGGATGAGCTCTGCTACCTGCTCGGCGCTGAATGCGGCAGACTGCAGAACCGTCACTGCGCATTCAACTATGCCTTCACATATCCCGGCATATCCAAGGGCGACCTCAACGGTGACGGCACCCTCGGAGACGAGAACAAGTCCAATATAAGAGAGCTCAACTACAGCCTCAACAAATGGCTCGTAGCGGGCGATATCACCGCCGACAGAGCAGGCATAATATGTCTTGACGACCCGCAGGATTTCCCGAAGGTGTTCGCATCCGTAAGGAGAAGGGGCCTCCCCGATTCCTTCGGCGTACAGGACAAGGACATAGATATGCCCAGGATACTCTCCGTATATGAGAAGCTCCACGTTACGCCTGTCAGGGAGATGCACCTTTCGCCTACCACCAAGGCGGACGAGAGACGCATATTCGCCGGCATGGAGTTCACGGGCTGCGAGATACTCTATGTATGGAGACCCGATCTTGAAACTCCCTCCACTCATATCGGAAGCAAGCAGACCCTTGAGATCCGCTGCGATATCATCGCCGATATGAACTACCAGATGTAAGGAGGGCATCAGGATGGAAAATATGTACGATAATGCCGCCAAGGACATTGAATTTGTCAGAGGCGAGCTCAGAAACCTGATATCCGATCCGGAACTCTCTGCAATACTCGGCGATGAAGTCGTTGAGCGTATGCAGAAGTGGGACAATATAATCGAGTCCAAGATGTCAGAGCCCTTCTCTCTTGTTATCATAGGCGATTTCAAGAGAGGCAAGAGCACCATAATAAACGCGATACTCGGCAGATCGGCTGCGCCTGTGAACGTTGCCCCTGAGACCTTTACCATCAACCGCTTCTCATACGGTGAGAGAGTATCGGTAGAGGCAGTGCTCGCCAACGGCAAGCGTGTGATGCTGACACCCGACGACCTCAGCCGTGACAGGCTGCTCGGACTTCTTGACTATTTCCCCGGTGCCCTTGAATATATAGATGTCAAGAGCGACGCACCGATACTCAAGGAGATACAGGTAGTAGACACACCGGGTCTTTCCGACCTTGACGAGCTCGACTATCTTGTAAAGGACTTCCTCGTGAAGGCAGATGCCGTTATATATGTAGCGTCGGCACTGTCTCCGCTTTCCGAGAGCGAGCAGTACTTCATCGCGAGCCAGATAGTACCGCAGAATTTCAGCAAGGTATTCGTGCTTATAAATATGATAGATGCCATGAACTCCATGGAGGACATCGAGCGCATAGTCAATCTCATCAATGAGAAGTGCGCACAGATAATCCCCGTTGCGGAAGTCTACGGCATAAGCGGCATAGACGAATACCGCAGGAAGATAGGTCTTAACCGTCCCGATATAAAGGGATTCCAGGAATACTACGAGAACCAGTTCCTCAAATTCGAGAGAGCGCTCAACAGAGAGCTTATCATGCAGAAGGACACCATACGCACACAGCGCGTGTTCTCCATGCTCTCGATCATGATGACCGATACCCTCAGCCGTCTTAACATGATAAACGATATGATCAAGATGGACAGGGTGAAGCTTGAAAAGCTCAAGACCGACTTTGAGGCTGAATGCTCCACGCTTGCTGCCGCACTTGACCAGCAGAAGCCCAAGATACTCCTCTCCATCACCGAGATGAAGCAGGAGGCAGAGACATGGATGTACGGCTTCTTCACCAAGCTGCGCGAGGATATAGTCGCATGCCGCAGCACTGCGGAGGAAGCGGACGTGGAACGTCACTTCTACGCATACCTCATGGACAAGGTGGGCGAGGCGTACAGACGGTGCCTTGAGATACACGGCCAGCGCCTCAATGAGATAATAAACGAGATGGGTCAGCAGCTTTCACGCAAGCTCGGCATACAGAACCTTGCAAGTGCGCGTATATCCTGCTCGGAGGCTGTGAATGTCAACAGCTTCGTGGCCGACAAGATAAAGCAGGCGGCACAGCAGGGCGCAGACAGAGAAGCGGGATTCCCCTCGACCACGCTGCCCTTCTTCCGCAATATCATGAGGAAGAACCGCCGTTCGGACATAATAGACTCTGCACTTGAGAATTACGATGACATCAGGAACAGCACGATAAAGGACCTCAAGGAATGTTATCTGAACTTTGAGACCTTTGCACTGCAGCAGCTTGACGATATCTACCATACACAGGCAGAGGTCGGCAGAGAAACAGTGGATCAGGCTATGGAGATGGCAAGATCCAACGAAAGCACAGAGATCATGCGCAAGAATATCGAGCGTGCAAGCGAGATAGTCATAGGCGCGGTGGAAGTGCTCAAGAAATATTGATATGTGGGACTGCTGCGTATGCAGCAGTCCTTTTTGGAGGGAATATGACCTATATACACGAACCTACGCCGCTCCAGTGCGGACAGGCGGTGATAGCGATGGCTGCGGGCGTTGACCCCGGGGAGGTCTGCGAGTATCTCGGGAACGAACGTGAGACCGACCTCAGGGAGATGCGCCGCGCGTTTGAACACTACGGATATGCTATGGGGAGCGAGCGCATCGCCGTGAAGACCAAGGAAGAGCTCCCGCCGATGTGTGTGCTTTCGCTCGAAACGCCGAGATGCTGGCACTGGTCGCTTTATCATGAGGGCACGTTCTATGATCCCGAGCACGGTGTCATGGACGATTTTCCGCAGTCGGGCAGACGGTATTACTGGACGCTTTGTAGGAAATGCCAATAAATAAAAGAGTGCACTGTGGAAAATGCTGCAAATCAACAAATATTTTGCCGCTTGACTGTTTTTATTTACTTTTTGTGCGGATTGTGCTATAATATACTATATGTATTCATACGACGATAGTGACGCAACGCACAGAGAATGTATAGATGTAAGAAAGGACGATCGCAATGAGATCGGATATAAAAAGAGCTGCTGCAGCGGCCGCTGCGCTCATGATGACCATGACACTCCCGGGCTGCGGAGAGAACACCAAGTGGAGTGCTGATATCGACGGGTTCAAGGTGCCCGCCGGTGTGTATATCTATTATCTCCAGAGCGCATACTATGATGCACGCACCAAGGCGCTCGAGAATATGGAAGAAGATGCTGAGCTCACCGCAGATCAGCTCTTTGCAATGAATATCGAGGACAAGCCCGCAAGACAGTGGGTGCTCGATGAAGCAGAGAAGCAGGTAAGGGAATTTGCCGCTGTAGAGAACAAGTTCGCACAGAACGGCCTTACGCTCGATGAGGATACCGTGTCCTCCGCAAAGATGTACTGTGACCAGATGTGGGAATATGCAGGCACCACATTTACCGAGATGGGCATATCCCAGTCGAGCTATGAGATGATATTCCTCAACGATGAGAAGCGCAGCAAGCTCTTTGAGAAAGTATACGGCGAGGGCGGCGAGCAGGCTGTTGCCGATTCCGATGTAAAGGGATACATGAACAATGAGTATGCCCTTGTCAACTATATCGACATCGAGCTCAGGGACGGAGAGGGCAACCTCCTCAAGTCCGACGGCAAGGCAGAGCGCATGAAGATGGCAGAGGATATCCTTGCACGCTATAAGGCAGGCGAGGATATGGATACCCTGGGTGCCGAGTATCAGGCATACTACGAGGGACTCAAGGCTGCTGCCAAGCCTGCAGACGGTGAGAGCCCGGACGTGCAGGACGCAGGCGACTCCACGCTTGAATGGACAGAGGTAGAGGGCTCGGATGCCAAGAACAACGTGGGCTATTATGCCAACGGCACATACAGCAACGGCACTTACTATGACCCCTATACCAACAGCTATATAAACGGCAGCAACATCAGCAATGTCAACCTCAACAACAAGGTATCCATGAACTACGGCACATACACCACGACCAACGGATACTACATCGCTGCCAACGGCTTTATGACCGATTCCTCGGGAAGATTCATCACCGTAAACGGATACTATGTATCCTCCAACGGCTATCTTGTAAACTCCAACGGTTCATATGCCATACAGAACGGTTACTATGTGATGTCTGACGGCAAGACCGTCAATCCCAACGGCGGTTCATCAGGCGCGGTGGTCACCAACAACGGCACTGTTGCTGTCAACTACGGCAACTATACCAACACCAACTACCGCACGGGCAATAACGGCTACCTGATAGACGCACAGGGCAGATACCTCACCATCAACGGTCACTATATCGCTGCCAACGGCTATCTTGTGAATTCCAACGGCACCTATGTGACACAGAGCGGCAACTACGTCACCTCCGACGGCAGGCTCATCAATTCCAACGGCGTAGTCGTAGGCAATGTATCGGGCACGAACAATATCGTTACAGGCAGCACCGTGGCAGTAAACTACGGCAACTATAACTCCGCCAACTACCGCATAGGCAATAACGGCTACCTGATAGACGCACAGGGCAGATATCTCACCATCAACGGCCGCTATATCGCTTCCAACGGCTATCTCGTAAATTCCAACGGCACTTTCTATACTCAGAACGGCAACTATGTCACTGCAGACGGCAGACTTGTGAACAACGCAGGCGTTACCGTCGGCAATGTGAGCAACAATACCGGCCTCAACAATACCATAGCAGTGAGCTACGGCAACTATAGCACAGTCAACGGCTACCGTGTGGGCAATAACGGCTATATGCAGGACGGCCAGGGCAGATACCTCACCATAAGCGGCTACTATATCGCTTCCAACGGCTATCTCGTGAATTCCAACGGCACCTATCTCATGCAGAACGGCAACTATGTCACTGCCAACGGATATCTTGTCA
This sequence comes from Oscillospiraceae bacterium, assembly GCA_017410745.1. GTDB lineage: Bacteria > Bacillota > Clostridia > Oscillospirales > Ruminococcaceae > Huintestinicola. The sequence continues at coordinate 3,311 of JAFPPJ010000479.1, read as the reverse complement.
ATGCCGCCGGAAATATCGTGGGCAATGCCGGCACGCTGACCAATGCCAACGGCGTAAATACCGCAAGCAACGGCACTATTGCCGTGAACTTCGGCAACTATACCAGTCTCAACGGCTACTATATAGGCGACAGAGGCTTCCTCATAGACAGCGCGGGCAGATATCTCACCATCAGCGGTTACTATATCGCACCCAACGGCTATCTTGTGAATTCCAACGGCACCTATCTCATGCAGAACGGCAACTATGTCAACTCCAACGGCGATCTCGTGAACTCGATAGGTACTGTAGTCGGCAAGGCAAGCAACATCGGCAACGCCAACAACAATAACAATACCGTCAAGATGTCCTACGGCAACTACACCACCAGCAACGGCTACAGGATAGGCCCCGACGGCTTCATGCAGGATGCCCAGGGCAGATATATACTCATCGACGGCTACTATGTAAGTGCCAACGGCTATCTTACCAAGAAGGACGGCACATTTGCCACACAGAACGGCAACTTCATGACCGCCACCGGCTATCTCGTAAATTCCGCAGGCGCAGTGGTAGGCACCATCACCGCACAGAACAATTCCAATGCAGGAACTGTCGCAGTCAACTACGGCAACTATACCACAGCCAACGGCTACAAGCTCAGCCCTAATGGCTTCATCACCGATAACAGCGGCAAGTATCTCACGATTAACGGCAACTACATCAACGCCAACGGCTTGCTCGTAAGCTCCAACGGTTCGCTTATCACATCCAACGGCAGCTTTATCACCTGCACGGGCTACCTTGTAGACCAGAACGGCAATATCACGGGCACAGCTCCCGCAGTCACCTCTGCAGGCACTGTCACCAACGCCAATACCGTTGCTGTGAACTTCGGCAACTATACCAATACCGCAGGCTACAATGTGAGCGCATCGGGCTATCTCACCGATACGCAGGGCAGATACCTCACCATAAACGGCTACTATATCTCCTCCAACGGCTATCTTGCAAATCCCAACGGCACATTTGCAATGTACAACGGCTACTACATCACCTCCAACGGCAATCTCGTAAACAATACAGGCGCAGTAGTCGGCACGGTAGATCAGAAGAATATCGGCAATGCAGCCGGCAGCGATAAGAACTCCGGCATACTCACCGATGAGCAGATAAAGAAGAATCAGGAGAACCAGAACGATCCCGAAGACGAGGCACGCGAAGAGGGCTCTGCTGATGACGACGATCTGCAGGATGACGACACCGTCAGGACATATGAGGACGTGTCCGCAGCAGCTCCCGCAGCCGACAGTGAGCAGATACTCACAGGCGATGATGTGGAGGACGAGGCACGCGAAGAGGGCGCAGCCGAGGATGAGGACCTTCAGGATGATGATACCGAATCCGTAGAGATATACGACGATGTATCCGCAGCAGCAGCCGCTGCCGATGAGGGTACAGCTGTCGATACGAGCGCTTCCGAGTATATCAGCAACAGGAAGGTCGTAAAGAAGGGCGCTACATATCCCTCCACCGATGTTGTCAACAAGGCATTCGAGATGAACGTGGGCGATACCGCCATCATCGAGTCCGCAGACGGCGAGCATATCTACATCATAGCAAAGCTTGACCTCAACGAGGATGAAAGCTACTTCGAGACCGCAAAGCAGTCGCTTCTCTTTGAGATGAAGGAAGAGGACTACGATCAGCTTATCGACACATGGATAAACTCCCAGCTTGTGATCCCCAACGAGGAAGCCAAGAAGAGATACGATCCCACTAAGATATTCAAGGAAGAGAAGAACTGATCAATTAGTTTGCAGGATATGTAAACGGCGCATCGCTTATAAGCGGTGCGCCGTTTTGTATAGTCTGGAGTTTGAAGTAAAATATATTGTTTCAAAAAATTTATAGTAAATTAAAATTATGCTTTTCTATTCTTATTATATTAATGATATACTAAAATTATTATAACAGGCGGTAAGACGAGTTAAGGAAGTGCCGCCTTATAAGAGGAGATGCTTATATGAGAAGAAAACTCAGTGGGATAGGCGTAATGTTCGTCGTTATCCTCACAACAATGCTCGGCTTCTTTGCACAGCCCGCAGGCGCGGTAGGCATGGATGACAAATCTGTTTATGTGGGATCGGGCGTGCCTTATACATACTATCCTGCAGTAAACGACAAGTATATCAGGTTTGATGTGTATACTGAGGGTGAAGTAAGGATCAGGGCCATAACAGATGGAAAGAGTGCAAAATATGATAGCGGCTCTTCTACGGATTATTATATATATGATCAGAATCTTTATATGATTTTCTATAGGCGTAATTCAAACCATCAGACTCAGATCGCATCTATTGATGAAACAATAACTCTCAGCAGCGGAACATATTATTTCTATCAGCTGCCTTATTGGACTCAGCGTGAATGTCAGAGCTGGGGTGACGATTGTGTATCAAGAGTTACCATTGATTATCCTACTCCTGCAGCATCCCCCCGCATAACCAAGATATCCACCGGCAACAAGAAGGCATGGGTATACTGGAACAAGATCCCCAACGCAACAAGCTATCGTGTATATGTAGAGCAGAACGGCATAAGGAGAGAGTTCAAGACCACACAGACCAAGTTCCTCGTGACCGGCATGACCAACGGTGTAAAGGCTAACTATTATGTCAAGGCTGTTGTAGGCAAACTCACCACTCAGAAGAATACCGCATACTCCACACCGAGAAACGGCGTGAAGCCCAAGCTGACCGTAACCTCCGGCAAGTGCCATATCGCATGGAATAAGTACACCGGCGCTACCCAGTACAAGGTAGTAATGGTTGACGAAAACAACAAGATACTTGCAGAGCGCGTTACCAAGGGCACAGCCTTCGACTGGAACGGCCTCAAGAAGGGCATGAAGCGCGGCTTCTACATCGTACCCTTCGTAAACGGCGACTACATTCCCTTCGGCAGAAGCTACGCAGAGGACAAGGCTAACATCGTACACTTCACAGCAAAGTAAGCCGGCAAGCCACCGCAACTCTCGTGAGTGAACAAACATACGGCGCATCGCTTATAAGCGGTGCGCCGTTTTGTATAGTCTGGAGTTTGAAGTGCAAATATTATTTCAGAAAATTCATAGAAAATTTAAATTATGCTTTTTTTTTTTTTATAAAATTAATGATATACTAAAATTACTATAACAGGCGGTAAGATGTGATAAGGAAGTGCCGCCTTAAAAGAGGAGATGCTTATATGAGAAGAAAACTCAGTCGGATAGGCGTAATGCTCGTCATTATCCTCACAACAATGCTCGGCTTCTTTGCACAGCCCGCAGG
>JAFPPJ010000478.1 GCA_017410745.1 Oscillospiraceae bacterium | reverse complement strand
TTTCATATTCGCCTGCATCACACAGCCCTTCGACTGGCTGATCTTTCAGCCGCTGCACGGCTGGCGCACCTTCAATGTCATATTCACTCTGTTCTTCGGACTGCTGGCGATAATGATATGGGAGAGCAAGCTGAAAATGTGGCAGCGCATTGTGCTCATAGTGCTGTGTGATGCCGTTACGCTGGCCATGTCCTCGGACTGGATGCTGTTCGGTGTGCTGTTCATACTCTTCCTGCATATCTTCCGCGACAGGCCGAAGCAGAGGCTCATCGCCTATTCCGTGCTCACCGCCCTGCACTTTTTGCCGAACCTGTTCTCGCTGGGAAAGGTGCCCGCGGCAAATCTGCTGACAGGCATCATGGTGATGATATCCATGTTCGCACTGGCATACTTTGCCATGACGAAGCTTTACAACGGGAAAAAGGGAAAGCACCCCGTATTTGCGAAATGGTTCTTCTATGCGTTCTATCCGCTGCACTACCTTGTGATATGGGGAATATATGTGATGTTTATACGATAAGAGGTGATCTGCTTTGACAGATATTCTTATAATAGAGGACAATGAGAGCTTAGGACAGCTCACAAGTGATTTCCTGCGCAGGCAGGGCTATACCGTAGAGCTGGCAGACAGCGCGGAAAAGGGTCTTGCACTGCTGGAGAGCGAGACCTTCAAGCTGCTGCTGCTCGACGTGATGCTGCCGGGCATGGACGGCTACGATGCCCTTGCAGAGATCCGTGAGGAGCGGGATATGCCCGTCATCATGATGAGCGCCAAGACCGACGACGACAGCAAGATACTCGGTCTTGAGATAGGCGCGGACGACTATGTGGACAAGCCCTTTTCGATACCCGTGCTGCTGTCCAAGATAAAGGCGCTCATGCGACGGACGTATGAGTCGTCGGGCGAAAAGAGCGTGGTGACAGCGGAGGGCATCACCGCAGACATAGGTGCAAGGAAGGTATACAAGAACGGCGAGCCTGTGAACATCAAGGGCAAGGAATTCGACCTGCTCGTATACCTTATGGAGCATAAGGGACAGGCACTTCGCAAGGAAACGATATTCAACGGCGTATGGGGAGAGGACTGCTTTTCGGAGCTGTCCTCATTAAGTGTTTATATAAGCTGGCTGCGTGACAGGATAGAGGACGATCCCAAGCATCCGCGGCTGATACAGACGGTATACAAGGTAGGATACCGCTTCGGAGACGGACAATGAAGTCATTTATCATAAGGATGCTCCTGCTGCTCGCCGCATTTGCGGCGGCTGCCGCCGTGCTCAATACTGCGGCAAGGAAGTCGATACAGGAGAGCTACAGTCAGAGAAACGTTGTAGTCAACCGCATCAGTGAGGAGATGGACAGATATATCACCAACGGCGGGGATACATCCCGTCTTGCACAGGATGTGTTCTACGGCAGGCTGCCCGAATGGGAACAGCTGTACGGCAGGCAGTACTGTCCGGTATCCGCTGAGATAATGCTCTTTGGCGGGAGAAAGGATATATCCGGCAGCAGCAACAGCATGATATGTATGCTCCGTGACGGCGACAGGGTAATAGGAGCTGCGGTGTTCAGCTTCAACGATCCCGGCTACAATAATATGCTGACCATCATGAATGGCGCATTTGCGATATGCGCACTGATTATGCTGGTATACAGCTGCTTTATATTCGAGAGCGTGCTCCGCCCCTTCAACAAGCTGTCGGATTATCCCGAAAAGCTGTCAAAGGGCTATCTTGTGGAAAGGCTGCCCGAGAAGCAGAACGGCTTTTTCGGCAGATATGTATGGAGCATGAATATGCTCTCCGACAAGCTTGAGCATGACCGCGACCTGTTAAGGCGCATGGCGGCAGAGCGCGACAGCTTCGTCACTGCACTTGTACACGGCATCAAGACACCCGCCGCAAATATCAAGCTGCTGTCCGAGGCTATATCCACAGGACTGTATGACCCGGAGGGGAAGATAAACGAAACGGATGCGGAGCTTGCGGGCAGGATAGAGAAGAACGTGGATGAGATAGAGCATATCGTGAAGGACGTGGTGGAGACGGGCGCTTCCGTGATATACGAGGCAGACCCCGACGCAAAGCCGTTCTACAGCCGCACCCTTGCAGACCTTGTCTGTGAGGAATATGCCGACCGCCTTAAAATCGCAAGGATACCCTTTGAGACGGACATACGCAGCGATGCGATGATAAAGAGCGACATAGAGGGCGTGCGCAGGATAATCCGACAGCTTATGGACAACGCCATAAAGTACGGTGACGGCACGGGGATAACCCTTATCATCGACAAGCGCGAGGAGGGGAATTTCATCACCGTGAGGAACAACGGCACGCCCCTCCCGCAGTCGGAGCTCCCCTTTGTATGGAAAAGCATGTGGCGCGGCTCTAATGCCGACGGTATAAAGGGCAGCGGCGTGGGACTGTATGAATCAAGGTTCATCGCCCGCAGGCTCGGCGGCGATATGTTCATGACAGTGGGCGACAATTCCACAGAAGTCACGCTTTTCCTTAATGCATGATACGGGAGGTTTGGACTATGGACAATACATATACTATCAGAGAGGCTGTTCCGGATGATGCGGAGAAAATGATAATATATCTGAATCAGGTCGGCGGAGAATCCGACAATCTGCTCCATGGAGAAAATGGATTTACTGTCCCGGTGGAAGGCGTAAAACGAAAACTTGCCATGAGCAAAGACTCTGAGAACAGTATCGTTCTGATAGCACTTGCCGGCGGACAGATCATTGCTAGAGCAGAATTGGACGGATATCATCCGGCAAGGATGCGTCACAGGGCTAAATTCTCGATCTCGGTAAAAAAGGAGTACTGGGGCAGAGGGATAGGGACAGAGATGATAAACAGGATCGCCCGGCAGGCAAAGAAGATGAACATCGGCATCATAGAACTGGAAGTGATCGCCGATAATGAAAGAGGCATTGCCCTGTACCATAAGACGGGATTTGAGGATATAGGGATATACAAAAAATATTTCTATGTAAACGGGCAATATAAAGATGCTGTAATAATGCAGAAGATATTATAGGATCAGTGCTGCACAGGATTTATGTGCAGCACTGATCTTATATTTCTTTATTGACGCTCCGCTTTGCGGTTTTTGCCATGATATATTCTGCCGCAAAGCAGGGGATAATGCCTGCGGTGTAGCAGAGCAGGTCTGCCCATGAGAAGCCCGTGCCGATGATGATGCGCAGCAGCCTGTTCTGTATGCCGAATCTGTCGCAGAAGCCCCACAGCTGCAGGAACTCCACAGCAAAGGAGAATACAAGTATCGCCGCAGGGAGTATGTATGGCTTTGACGGCCATTTCGGAGAGATCGTCCGCGCAAGGGTGTACAGCAGTATCACCACCAGCACGTCCCCGAGATAGCTGCGCACCCATCCGTGCGCAAACATCCCTATCAGTATCTCAGTACCCAGGAGAACTGCGGTGCATATCCCGTATATTATCCGTCTGTTCATAACAGGCATAGTGTCTGCGACGGATCCTCCGCCGCCTTGACCTTGCCGCGCGCAGCGATTATCATGCCGCTTTCATCTATGAGATATGTGGTGCGCACCACGCCCATAGAGGTCTTGCCGTACAGCTTCTTTTCCTTCCATACATCGTACAGCTCTATGACCTTCTTTTCCGTGTCAGAGAGCAGTATAAAGGGCAGGGAATACTTCTCCGCGAACTTCTCGTGAGATGCGGATGTGTCCTTGCTTATGCCTATGACCACTGCGTTTTTCTCCGCAAAGCTGTCGTAAAGCTCGGCGTATCCCTGTGCCTGCCTGGTGCAGCCCGAGGTGTTGTCCTTCGAGTAGAAGTACAGCACCACCTTTTTGCCCCTGAAGTCAGACAGC
>JAFPPJ010000477.1 GCA_017410745.1 Oscillospiraceae bacterium | reverse complement strand
GGGATACTTTTCATCCGACAGCTTCTTTTCGAGCTCATCGAGCTTTGCAAAGTCCATCTTTGCCACATCTGCAGCAAGCTTGTCCACCTCTGCCTTGAGGATAGCCTTTTCGCGGTCTGCAACGACTTTGAGATATTTCTCACAGATATCCTTGGGATACTTGTCGCCCTTGAGTTCTTCGGTGATCTTAGCAAGAGCTTCCTTATCCATTGTGGGGATAGTCTCGCATTTCTTGATGAATTCCGCATTATCGATATCAACTATGCGCTTGTCAAGCTGAGAAACATATTTCTCTGTGAGAGCCTTCCTGAACTTGCCGCTTTCGATGACCTTCTTAAGCTCTGCTACCTTTTCGCGTGTAGCCTCTGCAATGCCCGCAAATGTCTTCTCGACCTCTGCTATCTCGATGGCAGCTTCACGCTGTGCCACCTTCTTGTAATATGCAGCCTTGATGTTGCTGCGGCACTTGGCCTCGCCTATCTTCTTCCTGATATCCTCACAGGTCTTGGTATCGGCCTTATCTATTGCAGCAGTGAGAGCATCGAGCTCCTTGCGTGCAAATCCGTCTCTTGCCTCTGCGATCTTAGCGCGGCAGGAACGATTGAATATCTTGTCGAACTTTCCGCTGTCGATGACCTTTTCGAGTTCATCCGCCTTGTTCTTATCGGGAATGGAGGCAAACAGTGCAGCGACTTCCTTGCTCTGAGCGGTAAGTATGCTGTCATCCACCCTTGCGATATAGGGCTTTGCTATCACCTCATCAAAAGCATCCGAGGAGAGCTTCTTCTTTATCTCTTCGAGCTCGGGTATCTTCTTTGTACCCATACCGATAAGCAGCTGCTCCGCCTGGTTCTTCTGGACATCAAGCTTAGCCAGCTTCACTTTGAGCAGATACTTGCCCTTTGTCTTCTTATCCACGTTGATATCATGGATATATTTAGCCAGCTTGTCGAGTTCGGATTCATTGAGGGCGGATACATCGCCGCATTCCTCGATGATCTTCTTCTCATTCTCCTGAGCCTTGTTCATCTCCTCAACAGAGTCGAACAGAGTACCGTTGTATGTACGCTGTGCCTTCTCTGCATCGTCGATATAACCGCGCAGCTTGTCAGCAGCAGGAAGGTTCTTCACCTTGTACTTTTCTGCAGCGGCACAGAGCTCGTCGAGCACCAGCTTTGCCTTTGCAGGGCCGCAGATGAGTTCGCCCTTGTCATCGCGCAGTTCCTTTGAAACATAGGCAGATTCCAGATAAGCTGTCAGCGATTTGAGATCAAGGGACGGGATACCCCAGTATTCGGAGATATTCTCAACATTTTCGGCATCTGCTGGAGAAAGTGCTCTTGCAAGGTTGAATATGCAGCCGTTGGCAGGGCGCACCGTCAGGAGCTCTGCAACTTCCTTTTTAAGTGCATCCGTATCCGATGAGGAGCCCTCTATAGCCTTGAGCCTTTCATCAAATGTGGCTTCGTCTGCCTTGGTATATTTAAAGCCATAACTGTTCTTTTCGGAAACGTTCTTTCTGAATCTGTCCTTCAGGCCATCGATAGTAGTTATGCCGTCATAGGATTTATAATCGTGAGGTATACCGCACTTTTCGGCAGCTATCTCCAGACCTGCTATGTTGAATTCCCTGAGATCAAATTTATAGCCTGCTTCTTCTAGGGATTTTGCATTGTCTGAGATCTTTTTTGAAACCGGATCAAGAAGTCCCAGTGATTTATCAAGAGCTGCACAGCGGGATTCGTTCTTGTCCATCACCAGCTTTTCGCCGTAGAGTTCAAACTCTGTCTCGCCCACAACTTCAAGATGATCGAAATCTGAAAGGGACTCTGCAAGGAACCCGGAAAGCATGCCGTCAATATCCTTAGAGGACATGAAGACAGGGCTTTCCACCGTGCCTTTTTTGTAAAGGAACGGGCAGTTGGTTATCTTCTTGAATGGCAGGATGACATTTGTGAGAGGAGTAACGGGAGCGTAGGGCTTTCCGTGCTTCTTCATATCCTCCTCGCTGACGATGACGGTATCATGCTTGCCGTCTACCATCCAGTCTGCTGCCTTGAATGCCTGAGAGTCAACAAGAGTAGCTATATAGATAAAACCGTTTTCTTCTGCGATAGCTCTTGCCCTGTTGATATCAAATGGCTCAAACTTTTCAGCATCCATGCTCATAATGAGCATATCACGCATACGGCATATATTCAGGCCGTTGCTCTTTTTTTCTTCCTCAGTGCAGGGAACATATATAACATTATCAAGAAGAGGATGACAGAACAATCCGTTCATCTGGAAATATGTATCGGTAAATACATCTTTGAAGGCATTACAGGATTGTTTGAAACGTTCGTAATCGTTATAGCTTTCCACTTGGTATTCCTCCCGTTATCCATTATTCAAGCAGCATTCCGACCGCCCGTTCAATTGTGATAAGTCTCACAGGCACCCCGATGAACACATCATTTTTCTCTTTTCAAGAGATGGTCTCCGTAAGATGCAGCTTACTGTCACCCGCTGTAAACAGCAGTTTGAGTATAATTGTCAAAAAAACTTTCACAATTGATATTATTATATCAAAAATCAACAAGATTGTCAACGAATTATGACCTGTGCCACCCGCAAAACATTTCACAAAAAATTTGTATATTTTGACTAAAAAGAAAGATCTCCCGCTTGGGGAGACCTTTCTGAAATATTGTCATACAACATTTATAATGAGCCTGTTCGATCTGTCCTTTACTGCATATTCGTTGTAATTCGTCACATAGACATTGTTGTCATACTGCTCGGTATATCCTGTGAATACGATGACTGTGCCCCTTGTGATGCTGACAGGCTGATCCTGTGCGTTGACTACGGTAACGCTCAGTTCTTTTCCGTAAAGGCCTGAAACTACCCTGTAAGACCTTCTGTCGAGAATATTGATATGCATGTTATCGTCAACAGTAAGTTTGTTTACAGTCATGCCCTCAAATCTGCACACTACATTTTTGTCGAGCACAAGTTCATTTGCCGATACTGTGAGGCCTCCGAAACAAGTCGTGCCTTCAAGGATAACAGTGGATCTTGCTGCTGTTATGCTCATGCAGGTCATCATATCGCAGTTTTTGAAGCGGAGCACCGCATCTGCTGCAGAACAGCTGATGGAGTATTTTATCGGTAAACCGTTCATATTCATACATACAAGCGATATGTTCTCGGCTTCAATGCCTGCTGTGGGAGAGATAAAGGATGTGAATGTAAGTGTTGCAGGATCATCCGAAACTATCCTTACAGCCTTATTTCTGGGGAAGTATATCCTTGAACCGATATTATAGTCACCAAGGAGCTTTATCTCGTAAACACCATCTGCTGCGGGAACTGCGTTGCCGCTTTCGATGAATGTCACTGCCTCTGACCAGAAAGCGAACTTTGTGTCATTCACACAGAGGGAGAGACCGTTCAGCGTCACCTTGTTCACTCTGCCGTTCCTTGCCAGTCCGTAGGTAATGCCGTTGTCGGGAACTATGGCAGTAACGTCGAATACTGTTACATCTGCTGTTAACGAGTTCAGTATCTGGGTGTTCTCAGCAGGCATATATCCATTTGTTCCGATGAGGCTGATAGAGCCGGATGCGGTACCATTTATGGTGATGGGTCTGAATCCATTCACAAGGGCGATCCTTGCATTGTTCTCACCGTGGATGGACTTGCTGATTGTAACAGTCGCCTGTGCTGCAGTGAATACGGAGTTGTCGATATTGAGCTCGGATGCGTTGAACGCCTTGCCGCTTGTGATCGAGCTGTTAATTAAGTTTACTGCTTTGAAGGTCTGGATGGCAGGTGCCATACCCATATCATCGTAATTCTCGATATTGAGAGTTGTGTTTGCAGAACCTCTAACCGCTGTCAGATGTTGGCTGCTGATGTTATCGAGTGTGAGATCTCCGGTAGTAGCGGTAATGGAGATGTCCATGTCCCTTGCTGCCCTTGCATTGTAGCTGCGAAGCTGCATATTCCTCAATGTGAATGCATATCTGGGCGAAAGCGAGCTTACACCGTAAAGATCGAGAACATGGGATGCACCGTCTATTTCCATTCCGATGCCTGCTCTTGCGGGAAGTGTGAACTTCTCTGCGGTAACATCATTGTTGAGGACTATCCTGTAATATGCAGAAGTATCAGATGCATTTGAGTTTATCGCATTGAAAAGCGCCTCAAATGTGGAGTAATCGCCCGATATCTTACCTGTTGAGCATTCAAGGGTAAGAGCCTTTGCATATTCTGCGCGGTATTCACGCTGATAGATGAATGCCTTGATATTGCTGTCATGACCGGTTATGGCATTCTCTACAACTATACTGTTGGTGTAGGAGAGAGTTCCTGTTGTGTAGATTACAGGCTGGGAAGCAGGAAGGATCACCATGCTGCCGCTGCCGTCAACTACCTTAACTCTGAGTTTGCAGCCTTCATTGATTTTTGTGAACGTAACCTTGGGGAGAAGGAGCTTTCCGGTGGATACATTCTGTGCTCCTGCAGTAAGGATGAACTCTGTATTTCCGGAATTAACTATCGTTGCCATGCAGGAAGCTGCGGCTGTGGAGAGCTTTATGGTACCCTCTGCAAGATCTACGCCCGACATTGTGCGTGTTATCTCAAGTGCGCTGCCGCCCGCTGTCTTTACTGTGCCGAATGTGGAAACAGACTGTGCCTTGACATTCGCATTGATGAAAAGCGAAGAAGTCTTGCTGCCGCTTACTGTTCCGAGCTCCAGATTTTCTTTGTTTATCACGAGCTGCTTATTGTTGCCTGCTCTTAGAGATACTGTCCCTCCCGACTGTACGGGGGCAATGACAGCATTCAGAACAAGGTCTGTATTTGCAGTGACGGAAGATGCCTTTATGACAGCCCCTCCAACGGATGTGACCGTTATCTTTGTGGCAGCCTGCGGGAACATGAGGGAATTTTCGGTTATGTCCTTGTATACCTTAATCTCGTAATACCCTGCGGTCTTTATCATGCGAAGAGCATCGGATACCTTGAGATATCCTGCACCGTCCAGAACAACTGGAGCATTGTCGGGATCTATGGACATCTGTATGCTGTATGTCACAGATCTGTTCAGATACCTGACGGTGATAGTCTGTGTGCCCACTCTCTGAGGAGCGTATCCTGTTGCAGTAACGCCCTCTGCGGTCATGGAGATGCTCTCTGTCTTTCCGCTGTTGTAGGTGACTGTCATGGAACCGCCTGTAAGGTCGAGTTCCTGATCAAGATAATAGGATGTTTTATCGGGAGCCTTTTCAAGTTTTATGGAATTTACAGCAAGTGCGATCACGGTCAGATTTATATATCCACTGACACCTTCAAATGTTACGGTGACTCTCTTTGAACCTGCTGTGCTGCTGTCAAAACCGGAGACCATTGCATCGGTCATATCAAAGATCTCTGTCTTGCTGTTATTGTACCTTACTGTTATCTTAGCGCCTGTGATATCAAGCTCATCGCCTGTATAATACCTGATCTTCGCAGGCATCTTGCTGACTGTGAGGGATACTGCCTTTACAGCCGTTACGGTTATCTGATATACTGCTGTCTTTCCGCCGTAGGTAACTGTAACATCCTTCTGACCTGCTGTGGATGTATCAAATCCCGAGATCATATCGGCAGTGATGTTCACGGTCTTGGTGGTGTTGTTCTCATACTTTACGTTGATCCTGCCGCCGGTGATATTCAGTTCATCACCAACAAAGTATGCTGTCTTGGGTTTCGACAGGATGGTGATCGATGCCACATCAGGCTCCCTTACAGTAATTACATAGGAAGTCTGCTTGCCATTGTAGGTCACGGTCAGGGTCTTGTTCCCGGCTGTGGCGGAATTGAATCCGCTGACCATGGCAGTTGTCATGGCGATAGTCTTGGATGTGCCGTTCTCATAATCGACCTTGATAGTGCCGCCCGTAACATCAAGGGTATTGCCTGTCACATAATCTGTCTTAGGAGTATTTGCCATGCTCACCTTTACAACTGCGAGCACCCTGACGGTGACGGTATATGTGATCCTCTTTCCGCTGTATGTAACGTAGAGGATCTTATTACCTGGTGTTGCGGAAGTGAATCCTGTCACCATAGATGCTGTCACATCTATTGAAGCAGTCTTGCCGCTCTCATAGGCTACATCGAGCTTTGTTCCGGAAAGATCCAGCTCATCGTCCACATAATACTCTCTTCTGACTGTTCCTGCGAGAGCTATGGTCTTTACGGTATCAGCCTTTACTGTGATAGAATATGCAGTGCTCTTGCCGCCGTAGGTGACAGTGACTGTCCTGGTCCCTGCTGTCTGTGTGTTAAAGCCCGATACCATCGCACTTGTAACATCAACTGATGCTGTCTTGCCGCTGTTATAGGTCACGTTCAGCTTTGCACCCGTAAGGTCTATATCATCTCCTATAAAGTAGATCTTTTTAAATGTTCCTGTAACAGCAACAGTCCTGACTGCATCTGCCGTAACAGTGATAGTATAGGATGCTGTCTTTCCGCCGTAGGCAACGGTGATGGTCTTTGTGCCTGCAGAGGATGTATCAAATCCCGATACCATATCCGCTGTGATGGCCATTACCTTTGATGTACCGTTTTCATACACAACGGTTATCCTGCCGTTTGTAAGATCAATGGCATCGCCGATATAGTACGCTGTCTTAGGCTTTGCAGATATGGTCACGGAGGTGACTTCCGCATCCCTTACGGTGATATCATAGGAGGTAGTCTTACTGCTGTATGTTACAGTAAGTGTGTATGTGCCCGTTCTGCTGCTGTTGAATCCCGATACCATGGAAGCTGTCAGTGTGACGGTCTTCACGGTGCCGTCCTCATATTCCGCCCTTATGCTGCCTCCTGTTACATCGAGGGATGCACCCACTATATACTCGGTCCTGGGGATATTCGCCATGCTTATGGAAACGAGTGCGGGAGTTTTTACGGTTATCTGATAGGTCGTGCTCTTGCCGCCGTAGGTGACGGTAACTGTCCTGGTACCTGCTGTCGCAGTAGTAAAGCCCGTTACCATCGCGCCTGTAACGTCAACGGATGCTGTCTTTCCGCTGGCATATACTACACTGAGCTTAGTGCCTGTAAGGTCGATGGCATCGCCTGTAAAGTAGTTTTTCTTCAGTGACCCTGCAAGGGTGACAGCATTTACGGTATCCGCAGTAACGGTGATCGTATAGGAAACGCTCTTGCCGCTATAGGTGACGGTGACCGCCTTTGTACCTGCAGTCTGTGTGTTAAAGCCGGAGACCATAGTCTCATCAACATCGACTGTTTCGGTCTTGCCGCTGACATATACGGCATTGAGCTTTGTACCTGTAAGAT
>JAFPPJ010000036.1 GCA_017410745.1 Oscillospiraceae bacterium | reverse complement strand
TCAATGCGGCGCTGAATTCTCTTCTGGGCATCAGCTGGAGCGCCGGTGTGGATATTATTATGGCAGGCCTTGTGGCGCTTGGAATGCTGCTTGTGCAGTTCGTGACCGTAAGGATATTGTCACGCAAATTCAACCGCATAAGTGTGCTTGACGCGTTAAGGGGCGGTATAAACGATCACAACTACCGCAGGAACCTGTTTCCTTTTGAAACGACACATCTTCCCGTTTCTCTGGTTCTTTCGCTGAAGGAAGCTTTCGGAGATATCCGCAGAAATATCATACTTCTGCTCATCACTGCGGTGCTTACGATGAGTACTCTGCTTGGCTTCGGGCTTGCGGATAATTTCGCGGGGGATCCCGAGGGAACCATTGCCATCATGGGAATGGAATTCGGAGACGCAATGGTCACAGGTAAAAGCGGCTGTGAGGAGGACCTGCGGCATCTGGAAGGAGTTAAGAATGTCCTCTGCGAGCTGAACTTTGACACGATACTGGAGTATAACGGCGAGTCCGGCAAATTCTCTACCATCGTAAATGATGACGGCGCCTATGCCGCAAACAAGGTCATGATAGAGGGACGTTTCCCTGAGAGGAAAAATGAGATCATGCTTACGGCGATAATTGCGGATAAGTATGAAATAAAGGTCGGTGACGTGGTCACGGTCTCATACGGCAACAATAAAAAAGAGTATATTGTCTGCGGAATAAATCAGAGGCTGCAGAACGCGGGCCAGACGCTCACGCTACTTTTCGAGGGTGCCGAGAGGCTCGGTGTAAGCTCCGACACCATAAACTATTATGTTACACTTAATGAGGGCGTGACATACGATGGATTCGTGGATACACTGAAGGACTACGAGAAGGAGAGCGGCCTGAGCTTTGTGTGCACCAATAGCAATGATTTCATAGGCGGTACCATCAACGGCGTGACATCGGCGATGAGCATGGTCAGCGTGATATTTTCGGTGCTTACAGTATTGGTGGTGGTATTTGTAGAATCTCTTCTGATAAGAGCGAAGATAAGCCGAGAGTGGAGGGATATGGGTGTCAGCAAGGCGCTCGGAATGAGCTCCGGCGAGCTGATGATACAGATAGCTTTCTCCAATCTGCCCGTGGTATTCATGGGTACGGTCCTTGGCGCGCTCATCTCGGGTGAGGCGGGTAAAAACGTCATCAGAATGGCTTTCTACTACATGGGTATCAAGAAGATAGAGTTCAATATATCTTTCGTCTGGATCGTAGTGGTATCCACAGGCATATGCGCCGTGGCATTTCTTACATCTGCTCTTGCGGGCAGGCGCACAAAAAGGATAATCCCTGTGGAAATGATAACCGAGGAATAATGCAGAGATTTATCGGGGGATTATTGAAGAAATACGCTTTATATGCTATACTGCCTCGCAGAGAGTTTCTGCGGGGCAGTATTGCCAGGGATCGGGGAGAGTATCATGCATTATGATTGCCTTATAGTTGATGATGAGATCGCCTTATCGAAAATGACGGCGGAGTATTTTGAAATGTTTGATGTCAGGACGCAGCATGTGGACAGTGCTGCGTCTTGCTATGCCTTTTTGAAGGAGAATACGGCGGATGTCATCCTGCTCGACATCAATCTGGGCGACGGGCTGGGATTTGAGGTCTGCAAGGTGATACGAGAGAAATACCAGATACCGATACTGTTCATCAGCGCGAGACAGAGCGATGACGACGTGCTGATAGCACTCAGTGTCGGCGGTGATGACTATGTGAAGAAGCCGTACAGCCTTTCGGTGCTTCTGGCTAAGGTAAAGGTCAACTTAAAGAGGGTGAGCCAGCTCAGAGCTCTCGAGGCGGGACAGGGAGCACAGGCAGCCACGCAGGAGCACAGTGAAGCAGGGGCAGCAAAGCTCGATATAGTTCTGG